>RKSA01000125.1 GCA_007571115.1 Gammaproteobacteria bacterium | reverse complement strand
GCGCGATGTGGTACGTCGAGCCGTGGGCGCAATCGAGCACGATCTTGAGTCCCGTCAGTTTCAGGCTCGAGCCGATCGTGCTCTTGCAGAACTCGATATAACGACCGGCTGCGTCATCGACGCGAGAGGCCTTGCCAATCGTCTCCGAAGACACCGTGCTGAGATCCTTCCCGAGCTCGGCTTCCATGGCAAGCTCGATGTGGTCGGGAAGCTTGGCGCCCTGGCCGGAGAAGAACTTGATGCCATTGTCGTGAAAGGAGTTGTGCGAGGCGCTGATGACGATTCCGGCCCGGGCGCGCAAGGTTCTGGTCAAGTAGGCGATCGCTGGAGTCGGCATCGGCCCGAGCATGCTGACATCGACTCCCGCTGCAGTCACTCCCGCCTCGAGGGCCGCCTCGAACATGTAGCCGGAAATCCGCGTGTCCTTGCCGATCAGGATCTTGTTGCGCCCGCCGCCGATTCCGCCGAACACCTTGCCAGCGGCCCAGCCGAGCTTGAGGATGAAATCGGGAGTGATCGGCGCGGTGCCGACCCTGCCACGAATGCCGTCGGTGCCGAAATAGCGTTTGCCCTTACTCGCCATGGCGTGACCTGCCTGTTCAAGGATCTTGCTGCACGAGCGAGTGTACTGCAATCGCATCCATCGTGGCAGCGACATCGTGGCTGCGAATGATCGCCGCGCCGCCTTGCAGGGCCAGGGTGGCAGCGGCGACGCTGCCGGCAAGGCGCCCCTCCAGCGCTCGGCCGGTGGCGGCGCCGATCATCGACTTGCGCGAAATTCCCGCCAGCAGCGGATAGCCGAGCCCGGCAAGGCGTGGCAATTCGCGCAGCAAGGTGAAATTGTGCTGCACCGTCTTGCCGAAACCGAAGCCCGGGTCGATCACGATCCGCTCAGCAGCAATGTCGGCCGCGACGGCCGCGCTGGCGCGTTCGCGCAGGAAGCCGGCGACTGCGGCGACCACATCGTCGTATTCGGGCCGGTCCTGCATGACGGCGGGCTCGGCGGGCATGTGCATGAGGCAGACCGCCATCCCCGTCGCCGCAGCAGCTTCGAGCGCTCCCGGGCGACGCAGGGCGCGAACGTCGTTAATCATTCCCGCGCCAGCGGCGGCGGCGGCGGTCATGACCTGGGGCGTGCTCGTGTCGACCGAAACGATCACGTCCAGGCGTTCGAGCAGGGCTTCGACGATGGGCAATACGCGATCAAGCTCTTCCTGAACCGATACCGGTGCGGCACCGGGGCGGGTCGATTCGCCGCCGACGTCGAGCAGGCTGGCACCTGCGGCGAGCATGTTTTCCGCCTGGCGCAAGGCCTTGTCGAGATTCGGCCTGAACCCCGCAGAGGTGTCAAGGCCCAAGGTCGCACCATCGTAGAACGAATCGGGAGTCAGATTGATGATTCCCATGCAAGCCGGACGAGCGAGATCGAGCTCGCCCCGTGCAGTAACGAGTGCAGTAACTGGTGCGGCAACGAGCGCAGTGGAAGAAGGCGATGTGCCCATGAGCCGAAAGCAGCGATCAATGCTCCACGGCCGGGTCGCCGATCGTGCCAGACTGGCCGGGCTCGTCTCCGGCTTGTTCGGGCGACTGCCTGGCGTCGGCATCGTTGTCGTCGGACCAGCCCACCGGAGGGCGAGGCTTTTTCCGCGCCATGATGTCGTCGATCTGATCGGTGTCGATCGTCTCGTACTCCATCAGGGCGTCCTTCATCAACTCGAGGATGTCGCGATTCTCTTCCAGGGTCTGCTTGGCGCTGGCGTAGCAGTCGTCGATGATCTTGCGCACTTCGCGATCGATCGCGACGGCGGTGTCGCCCGAGACCGTTTTCGCCTGATGCGCCGCCGAGCGACCGAGGAAAACCTCGCCTTCGTCCTCGGAATACAGCAGCGGGCCGAGTTCGTCGCTCAGGCCCCACTTGGTCACCATGTTGCGCGCCATCTCGGTAGCGCGTTGAATGTCGTTGGAGGCGCCCGTGGTCACGCCTTCCTTGCCCAGGGTCATTTCCTCGGCGATGCGGCCACCGTAGAGGCTGCTGATCTGGCTGAGGATGGCTCGCCTGCTGATGCTGTAACGGTCTTCCTCGGGAAGGAACATGGTCACGCCGAGGGCCCGGCCGCGGGGAATGATGCTGACCTTGTAGACCGGATCATGCTCGGGCGCGAGCCGGCCAACGATGGCGTGGCCGCTTTCGTGGTAGGCGGTGTTGATGCGTTCCTTTTCCGACATGACCATGGACTTGCGCTCGGCGCCCATCATGATCTTGTCCTTGGCCTTCTCGAACTCCTCCATGGTCACGAGCCGCCGGTTGGCGCGGGCCGCGAACAGCGCCGCCTCGTTGACCAGATTGGCGAGGTCGGCGCCGGAAAAGCCCGGCGTGCCGCGAGCGATCACCGAAGAGCTGACGTGTTCGGAGATGGGAACCTTGCGCATGTGTACCTTGAGAATCTGCTCGCGGCCGCGAATGTCGGGAAGGCCGACGACCACCTGCCGGTCAAAGCGGCCTGGGCGCAACAGCGCAGGATCGAGAACATCGGGGCGGTTGGTCGCGGCCATGACGATGACTCCGTCATTGCCTTCGAATCCGTCCATTTCCACGAGCAACTGATTGAGGGTCTGCTCGCGCTCGTCGTGGCCGCCGCCAAGGCCGGCGCCGCGATGGCGGCCGACCGCGTCGATCTCGTCGATAAAGATGATGCAAGGCGATTGCTTTTTCGCCTGATCGAACATGTCGCGGACCCGGGAAGCGCCAACGCCGACGAACATCTCGACGAAGTCCGAACCCGAAATCGAGAAGAACGGCACCTTGGCCTCGCCGGCGATGGCCTTGGCGAGCAGGGTCTTGCCCGTTCCCGGCTGGCCCACCATGAGCACGCCCCTGGGAATGCGCCCGCCGAGGCGCTGGAACTTGTCGGGCTCGCGCAGGAATTCGACGAGTTCCTTGACGTCCTCCTTGGCCTCCTCGACTCCGGCGACATCGGCGAAAGTCACCTTGATCTGGTCCTCGCCAAGCAGCTTGGCCTTGCTCTTGCCGAACGACATCGGGCCGCCCTTGCCGCCGACGCCTCCCTGCATCTGCCGCATGAAAAAGAAAAACAGCCCGACGATGATCAATACCGGAAGCAGGGAGATCAGGAGACTCGTCCAGATGCTTTGCCGCTCCTGCTCCCGGGAGTTCATCTCGACGCCGCGCTCCAACAGGAAGTCGATGAGCCGATCGTCACCGAAGGCGGGCACGATGGTCTCGAAGCGCGAGTTGTTGGTTCGCGTGCCGAGGATCTTGCGCCCGTCTCCGGAAATTTCCACGGATTGGACGCTTCCCGAGATCACTTCGTTGTTGAAGTCGGTATAGCTGATCGTCTCGGCGCTCGTTCCCCGGTTGATGTTGTTGAACACCGTAAGCAGCACTCCGGCGATAATCACCCAGAGAATCAGGTTTTTCAGCAAGTCGCTCAAGGCTGCGCCTCCTGGGGGCTGACCCCGTCATAGCAGCGAAAGTTCAATTTTGCCTGCGAAAACCACTCGCGAGCAAGTACAATTCGTTCGAACGGGCCCGGGAAGAGTCGGGTTTTCTCGTTTTTACCGCTGCGAACGCCGATTTGAGCGCCGCCCGGTATTCCTCGCATCCGGCTCCCTGAAAGACCTTGGCCAGCAAGCTGCCGCGCGGGGCGAGTATACGCGCTGCGAGATCGAGCGCAAGTTCGGCCAGCTCCATGGCGCGTGGCTGGTCAACATCCTTCATTCCACTGATGTTGGGGGCCATGTCCGAGATTACAAGATCGGCCGACCGGCCTTGCAGCCGCCCGAGCACCTTGCCGAGCACTTGGCGATCTCCGAAATCCCCTTGCACGAACTCGACCCCTGGAATCGGCTGCATCGGCAACAGATCCACGGCGATCACCCGCCCTTCGGCGCCGACTTCCTGGGCCGCGACCTGGGACCAGCCCCCCGGAGCGGCGCCGAGGTCGACCACCACCATGCCCGGGCCGAGCAAGCGGTCGCGCTGCTGGATCTCCAGCAATTTCATGCTCGCCCGGGAACGGTAGCCGCGCTCCCTGCCAAGTTTCACCCAGGGATCGGAAAAATGCTCTTGCAACCACAGCTTGCTGGATTTCGAGCGGCCCATGGCTGCTTCGGTCACGCCTTCCGGAAATGCAGCGCCTTGCCGTTCGCCTCGAGCGGGCTCATCGGTGGCTTACCGACTCGATCTCGTAATTGATCTCGCCAGCAGGCGCACTGACGACGACTTCATCCCCTTCGCACTTGCCCATCAGTGCGCGGGCGATCGGCGAGCCCACCGAGATCTTGCCGGCTGCGACATCGGCTTCGTCCTCGCCGACGATCTGATACGTCACGCTTTGCTCGGTATCGAGGTTGAACAGGGTGATGGTGGTGCCGAAGATGACCTTTCCCGAATGCGCGATCCTGGTGACGTCGATGACTTCGGAATCGGCCAGCTTGCGCTCGATCTCGGTGATGCGGCCTTCGCAAAAGCTTTGCTGTTCGCGAGCGGCATGGTATTCGGCATTCTCGCGCAGGTCGCCGTGCTCCCGGGCCTCGGCGATGGCGGCCGAAATGGAGGGGCGCGCGACGGTCTTGAGGTGTTGCAACTCTTCGCGCAACTTCCGTTCGCCGGCAACGGTCATGGGGACTCTTTTCATGGTTCGGTCATCTCATGGTTCGGTCATCTCACGGTTCGGTCATCTCATGGCTTGGCCATCTCATGGCTCGGTCATGGTCGGGCCGTGGTCTTGCGCGCCTTGGCTGGCTGGCGCAGGTCAATCGAGTCCGGCGTGCAATTGCTGGATCGTGTAGACCGACATGTTGTCGCCGAACTTCAGCGCCTCGCAGACCGCCAACGCGCCGGCGATGGTCGTCGTGCAGAAAACGCCATGGCGAAGCGCGGTGCGCCGGATCATCGAAGAGTCCCTGATTGCCTGCCTGCCTTCGGTGGTATTGAAAACCAGCTCGATGTCGCCGTTTTTTAGCATATCGACGATGTGAGGTCTACCTTCGGCAACCTTGTTCACTGGCTTGACCGGGATTCCCGCCTCTTTCAGCACCTCGGCGGTGCCTCGCGTCGCGACCAGCTCGTAGCCGAGGCCGAGCAGCTCATTGGCGACTTCCGCGGCATGGGCCTTGTCGGGGTCGCGAACGCTCATGAATGCGGTGCCGCTTGGCTTGATTTTCGCCCCGGCGGCCAGTTGCGCTTTCGCATAGGCTTCGGCGAAAGTGGCGCCGACTCCCATGACCTCGCCAGTGGACTTCATCTCGGGGCCGAGGATGGGATCCACTCCGGGGAACTTGCTGAACGGGAAAATCGCTTCCTTCACGGCGAAAGTCGAAGGCGTGATTCCCCCGGTGAAGCCCTGCTCGGCCAAGGTCTTGCCGATCATGCAGCGAGCCGCGACCTTGGCCAGCGAAACGCCTATGCACTTGGAAACAAAAGGCACAGTGCGGGACGCGCGCGGATTGACCTCGATCAGATAGAGCTCGCCATCCTGCCAGGCGAGCTGGGTGTTCATCAGCCCGACGACGCCAAGCTCGAGCGCCAAGGCTGAAACCTGCTCGCGGATCTGCCGTTGCACTGCCTCTGGAAGATTGTACGGCGGCAGCGAACACGCCGAATCGCCGGAGTGAATCCCGGCCTGCTCGATATGCTGCATGATGGCGCCCACGATCACCTGCTTTCCGTCGCTGACGACATCGACGTCGATCTCGATCGCCGCACTGAGGAAATAGTCCAGCAGCACCGGGCTTTCGTTGGAGACCTGCACCGCATCGCGCATGTAGCGTCGCAGTTCGGCCTCGTTATGGACGATTTCCATCGCTCGCCCGCCGAGCACCCACGACGGCCGCACGACCAGCGGATAGGAAATGCCTTGCGCCTTGCTCAGCGCCTCCGCGACGCTTCGCGCGGTGCAATTGGGGGGCTGCTTCAGATCGAGCTTGCGGATCAATTGCTGAAAGCGCTCGCGGTCCTCGGCGCGATCGATCGCGTCGGGCGGCGTGCCGATGATGGGCGCCCCGGCGCGTTCGAGCTGCTTGACGAGATTGAGCGGAGTCTGGCCGCCAAATTGCACGATCACGCCTTCGGGGCGCTCGAGCTCGATGATCTCGAACACGTCCTCGAAGGTCAGCGGCTCGAAGAACAGCCGGTCGGAAATGTTGTAGTCGGTGGAGACGGTTTCGGGATTGCAATTGACCATGATGGTCTCGTAGCCGTCCTCGCGCATCGCCAGCGCGGCATGCACGCAGCAATAGTCGAACTCGATCCCCTGCCCGATGCGGTTCGGGCCGCCGCCAAGCACCATGATCTTGCGCCGGGCGGAAGGGTTCGCCTCGCATTCCTGCTCGTAGGTCGAATACATGTAGGCGGTGGTCGAATCGAATTCGGCGGCGCAGGTGTCGACGCGCTTGAAAACCGGCCGAACCGCGAGCGCATGGCGCCTCGCCCGCACCGCATCCTCATCGACCTCGAGCAACTGGGCGAGACGCCGATCGGAAAACCCCTTGCGTTTCAGCCTGAGCATTTCCTCGGCGGACAGCCGGTCGAGGCTGGCGCCAGCTACAGCCTGCTCGCTCCGCACCAGATCCTCGACCTGGACGAGAAACCACGGGTCGACGCCTGACAGCTCGGCCACCTTGCCCACCGTCCAGCCGTGGCGAAAGGCTTCGGCGATGTACCAGAGCCTCTTGGCGCCGGCTTGGGTCAGCTCCCGGGTCAGCCTGACCTTGACGCCATTGGTGCTGCGGTCGAGCAGCGGCTCGAAGCCGCAAACTCCGATTTCCAGCCCGCGCACGGCTTTCTGCAAGGATTCCTGGAAGGTGCGGCCGATCGCCATCACCTCGCCGACCGACTTCATTTGCGTGGTGATGCGGTCGTCGGCTTCAGGAAATTTCTCGAAGGTGAAGCGCGGGATCTTGGTCACCACATAGTCGATGGCCGGCTCGAAAGATGCAGGCGTGACTCCGCCGGTGATCTCGTTGCGCAATTCGTCGAGGGTGTAGCCGACCGCGAGTTTCGCGGCCACCCGGGCGATGGGGAAACCCGTCGCCTTGGAAGCGAGCGCCGAGGACCGCGACACGCGCGGATTCATCTCGATGACTACCAGCCTTCCGTCTTGCGGGTTCACCGCGAACTGAACATTCGAACCGCCAGTTTCCACGCCGATTTCGCGCAGCACGGCGATGGCGGCGTTGCGCATCGCCTGGTATTCCTTGTCGGTCAGGGTCTGGGCTGGCGCGACGGTGATCGAGTCGCCGGTGTGAACTCCCATGGCATCGAAGTTCTCGATCGGGCAGACGATGATGCAATTGTCGTTGCGGTCCCTGACGACTTCGAGCTCGAATTCCTTCCAGCCGATCAGCGATTCGTCGATGAGCAGCTCGTTGGTCGGCGACAGTTCCAGCCCCCTTGAGCAGATTTCCTCGAACTCCTCTCGATTGTAGGCGATTCCGCCACCGCTGCCGCCGAGCGTGAAGGAAGGCCGGATGATGCAGGGGAAGCCGAGCTTTTCGAGCGCCTCGAAAGCCTGCTCCATGTTGTGGGCCATGCCGTGGTTTGGCGTCTCGAGGCCGATCGCTCGCATCGCCTTGTCGAACAGTTCCCGGTCTTCGGCCTTGTCGATCGCTTCGCGGCTGGCGCCGATCAGTTCCACGCCGAACTTTTGCAGCACTCCCTCTCGAACAAGATCGAGCGCGCAGTTCAGCGAAGTCTGCCCTCCCATCGTTGGCAGCAAGGCATCCGGGCGCTCGCGCTCGATGATCTTGGCAAGCATGGGCCAGGTGATCGGCTCGATATAGGTGGCATCGGCCATGGCTGGATCGGTCATGATCGTCGCTGGATTGGAATTCACCAGGATGACGCGATAGCCCTCTTCCTTGAGCGCGCGGCACGCCTGCACTCCCGAATAATCGAACTCGCAGGCCTGGCCGATGACGATCGGGCCGGCGCCGATGATGAGAATGCTCTCGATATCAGTTCGCTTGGGCATGTGCTTCCATCAAGCCGATGAAGTGATCGAACAGCGGCGCGGCGTCGTGGGGGCCCGGGCTCGCTTCGGGGTGGCCCTGGAAGCCGAAGGCGGGCCGCTCGCGGTGCGCGAGGCCTTGCAGGCTACCGTCGAAAAGCGAGCGATGCGTGCAGCGCAGGCTGTCGGGAAGGCTCTTCTCGTCAACGGCGAAACCGTGATTCTGGCTGGTGATCAGCACTGTCCCGTCGTCGAGATTGCGCACGGGATGGTTGGCGCCATGGTGGCCATGGGACATTTTGACCGTGCTCGCTCCGCAGGCGAGGCCGAGCAACTGATGGCCGAGGCAGATGCCGAACAGCGGAATTCCCGCATCGACAAATTTCCGAGCGGCGCCGATCGCGTAGTCGCAAGGCGCCGGGTCGCCGGGGCCGTTGGAAAGAAAGATTCCGTCGGGCGCCATGGCGAGCGCCTCCTCGGCCGGTGTCATGGCTGGCACGACGGTCACCGCGCAGCCGCGAGTTCGCAGCAGCCGCAGGATATTCCGCTTGACGCCGAAATCGTAGGCCACCACACGGAAACGGCTCGCTCCCCCAGCCTTGAAACCAGCACCGGGGGACCAGCTTCCCTGCTCCCACTCGTAGCTCTTCGCGACGCTGACTTCCCGGGCCAGATCCATGCCCTTGAGGCCGGGAAAGGCCCGCGCTTCGCGCAAGGCGCGCTCGGCGCCTCCCTGGGCAAGCTCGGCGCCCGACAGCAGGCAGCCATTCAGCGAGCCCTGCTCGCGCAGCACCCGCGTCAGTCGGCGCGTATCGACCTCGGCGATGGCGACCACTCCCTGGCGACGCAGGAAATCGTCGAGGGTTTCCCGGCAGCGGTAATTGCTCGCGAGCAGCGGCAGGTCGCGGATGACCAGGCCAGCCGCCCAGGCCCGGGATGATTCGTCGTCTTCAGGATTGGCGCCGACATTGCCGATGTGCGGATAGGTCAAGGTGACGATCTGGCGCGCATAGGAGGGGTCGGTCAAGATCTCCTGGTAGCCCGTCATCGCCGTATTGAAGACGACTTCGCCAACGCTGCACCCTGCTGCGCCAATGGCGACTCCCTCGAACAGCTTGCCGTCTTCGAGGGCCAGAATCGCGGGCTTTTCCAGTTTCTGCAACGTTCACTCCCCCGCGCATTGCAATGAGGGCTGCTGGCGAACGCACGAGCCGAATCCCGGGCACAAAAAAACGGAATGGAACTCGGTCCAGTCCGTCTCCTGTCGGTTTTCGGCGCCGCCCCCGGGGAGGCAAGCCGCACAAGCTTCAGCGTCGCACATACTGAGCGAGCATTCTAGGAAACTCGACCGGGCGTGTCTACCCACCAGGGTTTTCCCACGCTAGCAGCCGATGGTGCTCATGCCGGGCGGATTTTGCTGCGATGGCGCCTGTTGCAGAAAGCCGCTGGCTTTCCCGTGCTGAATGTGCGATAAAGGCTTCATGGACATGAAGTCTCGCATGCGCGACCACCCGGTGGTTGCGGAAAAGCCGCAGG
>RKSA01000131.1 GCA_007571115.1 Gammaproteobacteria bacterium | reverse complement strand
GTCCGGCGCCAGCGCGTCCGATCCCGGGCTGATCCGCGAGCACGGCGCACTGTCGCTGCGCATGGCCTCCCTCGGCCTGCGCCACGAGTTCGACTCCCTCGGCCCCGTGCATCTGTCGCTGCTCGGCGACCTCGGCACTGCAACGCTCGCAGTCGGCTCTGGCGAAGGCGCCCTGGCCAACCTCGGCGCGAGCACCAGTCGCGCCCGCCTCGGAATTGAGGGCAGCTTCGTCCATGACAAGCTCAGCGGAACGCTGCGAATCAGCGGCCGCGCCGACGGCGGCGACGGCATCAGCGGCAGCGGAATCGAGCTCGCCACCGGCCTGCGCTACGCCACCGGCCGCTTCGAGGGCGGAATCTCGGGCCGCTGGCTGGTCGCCCACAGCGCTGCCGGCTACAGCGAGCGCTCCCTCGCAGCGAACCTCGACTGGCGCGCCCGCCAGAACGGCTCGGGCCTGAGCTTCTCGTTCGCCCCAAGCTGGGGTCACTCCGGCGGCCTCGGCATGGGCAGCATCGCCAGCATGGGCGCCATGGGAGGCCCAGGCGCAAGCAACGGCATGAACGGAATGGGCGGCATGGCCAACCCAGGCGCGATGAACGCCATGGCCGCCACAGGCAACGGCGCCAGCAGCGCACTCTGGGGCGAGGAGCGCATGCGCTCGCTCACCGCAGCCTCCCGCAGCACCGCCACCGCCAACGCGCTGACCTTCGAAACGCGAATTGGCTACGGCTTCCTCGGCGAAGCCGGCCAGCGCCTCCAGCCTTCCGCAGTATGGCGCGACTCGGGCGCCTCCCGGGAAGCCGGCCTGGCCCTCGAATACGAAGGCGCCTGGAAGCTGCAAATGGAAATGACCCACCGCAGCAACTCCCTGGAACCCGCCCACTGGGGAATCCAGCTCGGCATCGTCAAACCCCTCGGAGGCAACGGTTCCGGCTCGCGCATCGCCACAAATCACTCCCCCCTTGAGAGGGAGTCGGCAAGGCAAGGGCGCTAGCCCGCAGGTGCGCCGGTGGGGGGAGGCGCCGACACGGCGCCAGTGCCAAGCCGCATCGGTTGTGCTTCCTGATGTGCGGGGTTGATGATATGAGCTGAACCTGTTCAACAGGTTCAGTTTCGTTGCCAAGACCAGTACAATGCGCGGGCGGATCAACGCAGACGAAGGAGCCGTTCATGGAACGATTGCGTTTGGGGATGATGGGGCTTGGCCAGATCGGCCGGCAGATCTACAGGCTCGCGCTTGCGGACGCGAGATTCGAGCTCGTGGCGATCTCGGACATTGGCCGGTCGGACATTCTGAAGCACCTGCTCGACAAGGAGCTGGGCCGCAGCGGCGAAGTGCGGCTCGACGACAACCACTTGGTCAGTTCCGGCACTCGCACCCGGCTGATGCACGTCGAACGTCCCGGAGAGATTCCATGGGACGTCTTCGAGGTCGATTTCGTCATCGACGCCACGGGGCGCTACAGTTCCCGGGCCGGTCTGAAGCCGCATCTCGACAGCGGTGCGCACCGCGTCGTGACTTCGACCTTGCCCGGCGACGACCTTGATCGGGTGATCCTGTACGGAGTCAATCAGCAGCAGATTGCCAGCGAGGACCGAATCGTCTCGGCGGGTTCGGCGTCAACCACGGCGACTGCGCTGACCTTGCAGACCCTGCTCGGCCGCTACGGGATCGAACACGCATCGATGACTTCGGTTCACGCCTACACCAGCGACCAGAGCCTGCAGGACTACGCCGCTGCGGATTTTCGGCGCAGCCGCTCGGGAGCGAGCAACATCATTCCCAACGACACTCCGGCCCTGCATTGGATCCAGCGGCTCATGCCGCAATTGCAAGGCCGCATGACCGCCTACGCGCTCAATGTTCCCGTGCAGACCGGATCGATGCTCGACATCACGGTTTCCCTGAACGAACGCGGCGTCGATCCCGACGAAGTTCGCGGGCTGTTCGTCGAAGCCGCGCGAGCGAATCCGGAACTGATCGAGACGACCAGCGATCCGATCGTTTCGTCGGATGTGCGTGGCTGCGACAAGTCTCTGCTCGTGGATCTGCAAGGCTCGATTCCGGCCGGCGAGCGAATGTTCAAGATCCTGGCGTGGCACGAATCCCTCGGGCACGCGCGAAGGATTCTCGACGTGATCGCGTGCTACGCCGAACTCGACGGAAAAATCAGCAAGGAGGCAGCGTGATGAGGGTTGCAATCAACGGTTTCGGACGAATCGGCCGCGCGGTTTTCCGCATCGCCGAACGCCAGCCCGGCATCGAGATCGTCGCGATCAACGATCTGTTCGACCACGAGGCGCTGCGCTATCTGCTCAACTACGACACCGTCATGGGGCGCTTTCCGGGCGAGACGGCGATCGAGGACTCGACCATGGTCACTTCGGGCGCCCGCGCGAGAATGTTCCGCGAGCGCGACCCGTCGCAGCTTCCCTGGCGCGAGCTGGAAATCGATGCGGTCGTCGAATCGACTGGAGTGTTTCGCGCCAGGGACCAGCTCGCCATGCATCTCGATGCAGGCGCCAGCCGCGTGCTGCTCACCGTGCCGGCGAAAGACGCGATCGATTACACCGTGGTCATGGGGGTCAACGAGGAAGGGCTGGCGGCCGACCATCGGATCGTCTCCAATGCGAGCTGCACGACCAATTGCCTGGCGCCCCTCGCCAAGGTGCTGCACGATTCCTTCGGCATTCGCGAAGGCGTCATCAACACCGTCCACGCCTACACCAACGACCAGAGCCTCGCCGACGTTCCCCATTCCGACTGGCGCCGCTCGCGCGCGGCCGCGGAAAACATCATTCCCACCTCGACCGGCGCCGCCAAGGCGGTGGGCGAGGTTTTGCCCGAATTGCGCGGCCGGCTCGATGGCATCGCGTCCCGGGTTCCCGTTCCCGATGGCTCGGTGGTCGACCTGTTCGCCGAACTCGAATGCGAGGTCACGGTCGAGCAAGTCAACGAGGCGGTTCTTTGCGCCGCGCGATCGCCGCGCCTGCGAGACGTGCTGCAATACACCGAGGAGCCCGTGGTGTCCTCGGACATCATCGGCAATCCATGCTCGTCGATCTTCGACGCAAGCTTCACCCAGGCCAGCGGCGGACGCTTCATCAAGGCGCTAAGCTGGTACGACAACGAGTGGGGCTATGCCAACCGCGTCTGCGACGTGCTGCGCCTGATGTCGGGCAGTTCCTGACGATTCGCTCGCCCCTACCATCTCGCCCTTTCCATGGAAAAGGCGAATGGCGTCATGGCTTTGTCCGGTGCTGCTCGATGTGGCGGTCGATCTCGTCTTCGAGCAGGTCGAGGGGGACTCCGCCGGAGAGCAGGATCGCGTCGTGGAAGTCCC
>RKSA01000032.1 GCA_007571115.1 Gammaproteobacteria bacterium | reverse complement strand
GATCAGCGGTTCAGTTTGCCTTCGAGGTAGTGGATGTTGTAGCCGCCTTGGCGGATGGTTGGGTCGGTGACGAGTTCGCGCATCAAGGGGGCGTTGCTCTTGATTCCTTCGATCAGCAGCTCTTCGAGGGCGATTTTCATGCGGATCAGTGCCTGCTCGCGGTCGCTGGCGTGGGTCACGAGCTTGGCGATGAGCGAATCGTAGTAGGGCGGCACCATGTAGCCGCCGTAGAGATGCGAGTCGACCCGCACTCCTGGCCCTCCCGGCGAATGGAACAGCGTGACCTGGCCCGGGCTAGGCAGGAAGCTTACCGGGTCTTCGGCATTGATGCGGCATTCGATCGAGTGGCCGGTGATCGAGATTTCGTCCTGGCTCGCCGAGAGCGGTGCGCCTCCGGCGATTCGCAGTTGCTCCCTGACGATATCGAAGCCGGTGACCATTTCGGTCACAGGGTGTTCGACCTGGACTCGGGTGTTCATCTCGATGAAATAGAAGCGTTCGTCCTGGTAGAGGAATTCGAGGGTGCCTGCGCCGCGGTAGCGCATCCGCTGGCAGGCGTTGATGCAGGCTTCGGCGACTTCCTGCCGGACCGCCTCGGGAATTCCCGGAGCTGGCGCTTCCTCGATGACTTTCTGGTGGCGGCGTTGCAGCGAGCAGTCGCGGTCGCCGAGATAGAGCGCATTGCCCTTGCCGTCGCCGATCACCTGCACTTCGACGTGGCGCGGATTTTCCAGGTACTTTTCCAGGTAGACGGCATCCGAGCCGAAAAACGACTTCGCTTCGGTGCGGGTGACATAGATCGATTGCAACAGGCTTTTTTCGTGATTGACGACGCGCATGCCGCGGCCACCGCCGCCGGCCGCAGCCTTGATGAGCACCGGGTAGCCGATTTGCCGCGCAAGTTCGAGGCTGCGTTGCTGGTCGTCGTCGAGGGGGCCGTTGGAGCCGGGCACTGTCGGGATTCCCGCTTCTTTCATGGCGCGGATCGCCGATACCTTGTCGCCCATCAGGCGAATCGTCTCGGCGTCGGGGCCGATGAAGACGAAGCCGCTGTTCTCGACCTGCTCGGCAAAATCGGCGTTTTCCGAAAGGAAACCGTAGCCTGGATGCACGGCGTCGGCGTCGCAGACTTCCATCGCGCTGATGATCGCCGGAATGTTCAAATAGCTGTCGGTCGGGCTCGGCGGGCCGATGCAGACGCATTCATCGGCGAGTCGCACGTGCATCAGGCCGGTGTCGGCGGTGGAATGCGCAGCGACGGTGCCAATTCCGAGTTCCTTGCAAGCGCGCAGCACCCGCAGGGCGATTTCGCCGCGATTGGCGATCAGTACCTTTCTCAACATGGCGCAGCGCCTAGACGATCCGCAGCAGCGGCTGGTCAAATTCCACCGGCTTGCCATCTTCGACGAGGATCGCCGCGACCTTGCCGCTGAACTCGGATTCGATCTGGTTCATCATTTTCATCGCCTCGACAATGCCGACGACCTCGCCTTTCTCGACCTGCTGGCCGACCTCGACATAGGGAGGCGAAGACGGCGCTGGCGATCGGTAGAACGTTCCGACCATGGGCGATTTCAGCACATTGCCCGTTTCGGCTGGAGCAGCAGTTTCCGCAGCCGCAGGGACGGGTTCGGGGGCCGGCGCCGCTGTGGCTGGTGCAGGAGAGGGCGCCGCGATTGGCGAAGCCACAACCGCAGCCGGCGCCACCGCCTGGGAAGCGCGGCTGATGCGGACGGCTTCCTCGCCTTCCTTGACCTCGATTTCCACGAGATCCGATGCTTCGAGCAACTCGATCAGTTTCTTGATCTTGCGAATGTCCATGAATCTTGCCTCGTCTGCGCGTCAATTGGCCAATGCACGGCAGGCTGCCTGCAAGGCGAGTTCGTAGCCCTGGGCGCCGAGGCCGATGACACAGCCGGTCGCGATGTCCGAAAAATACGATTTGTGGCGATATTCCTCACGGCGGAACAGATTCGACAAATGCACCTCGACAAAGGGCACGCCAACCGCGAGCATGGCATCGCGGATGGCGATGCTGGTATGCGTGAAGCCGCCGAAGTTGACGAGCATGAATGCGGTGCCGTCGCTGCCTGCCTGCTGGATGCGGTCGATCAGCACCGCCTCCGAATTGCTTTGCAGCGCCTCGAATTCATGCCCCGAGGCTGCGCATTGGCTCGACAGGCGGTCGTTGATCTCGTCGAGAGAGTCGCTGCCGTAAAACTGCGGCTCGCGTTTTCCGAGCAAATTGAGATTGGGGCCGTGCAAGGCGAGAATCTTTGCCATCTGGGATTGCCTTGAACCTGTTGTTCCGCCAAATTGCGTCACCGGCCAATTTCAGCGATTTTTAGCGGAAAATCAACCCAAATGAGGCGATTTCCCGGAATTTCTCTTTGGCAGGACGAACCGTTCCTGCTGCGGGGGATAGCAAAACCCCCAGTCGGCGCAGCCTTGAAACTCGATCACGAGCGCGGCGCCCGGGGCTAGCTCAGCGCCGAGTTGCAAGGTCACAGTGACCTGGTCGTAATGGGCGATGACATCGCCGAAGAACGCATCGTTCCTTGCTTTCCCTGGCGGCAGCTCGAATTCGAGCGGCAGTTCCTGCCCGCCGCTTTGCAAGCGGAAGGCGAAAGCGTGCTGGTATAGGTAATGCTCAGGAGCGGGGGCGAAGATCACGCGGACTTGGTCGGGAGTTGCTTCGCTGACATGCCAGGGGAATGCCTTCGCCAGCGGCAAGGGCTGCTGGCTGCTCGCGGCCAAGCGATCGCTTGGCTGAACGGGGAGTTGCGCGGCCACTGGCACCGCTGCGAGTAGCGCCAGCGGGAGCGCGAGCAGGGCGGTGCGGGCGCTTGGCGGTTTTGGCGGCTCACGGCTCATGTTCACGATCCATGGCGATCAAACACCAGGCAGGCATTGGTGCCGCCGAAACCGAAACTGTTGGAGAGCACGCGCTGCAAGTTCGCGTTGTCGCGCCGTTCGCGGACGATGGGGAAACCTTCCGCCTGCTCGTCAAGATGCTCGATGTTCGCCGAAGCGGAAACGAAGTCGTTTTCCATCATCAGCAGGCTGAAAATCGCCTCATGGGCGCCAGCGGCGCCGAGCGAGTGCCCGCTCAGCGACTTGGTAGAATTGATTGCCGGCAGCTCGTCGCCCAGCACCGAACGGATCGCCTGCAATTCGACGATGTCGCCGGCCGGAGTGCTCGTGCCGTGGGTATTGATGTAGTCGACCTTGCCAGCCAGCCCTTGCAAGGCGAGCTGCATGGCGCGCGCGCCGCCTTCTCCCGATGGCGCCACCATGTCGTGTCCGTCCGAGGTTGCACCGTAGCCCGTCAATTCGGCGTAGATGCGGGC
>RKSA01000217.1 GCA_007571115.1 Gammaproteobacteria bacterium | reverse complement strand
GCAGAATCGAGGATTTCGGCACTCCCGCCATTGCCGAAAGCGGCAGCGCAGGATTCGCCAGCAAGGGCAGGCTCAGGCTGCGATAGCGCGCGGCGAGCAACAGCCAGAGCGCAGCTACGGGAGCGTAGATCAGCCAGGAAGGCCAGAATTCGAAAAAGGACGTGGCGCGACCGCCAAGATCGAGCGCCGGCATCCCGGCGGGAACATGGCTCGCGTCCTTGATCGGTGCATGCGCTGGCTTCGCTCGAGCGGAAATCGCCAGGCGGCCTTGGCGGTATGCGAGCCAGAGCAGCAATTGCAGCCCGAACAGCAGGGCGGCGGCGAGCAGGTGCGCTGGCTGGACAAAGGCCGGCATTCCGAGATGGCCCAAGGTTGCGCCGGAGGCGATCGCTGCCGCAACAGCCGCGAGCACGAATGCGGTGCAGCGAGTCAGCAGGTTGCGCCAGCCGAGGGAGCGTGACAGCAGGTAGAGCAGCCAGGCGTTGACGGCGAACACGAGGGCGGAAAAGCTGCGATGCACATAGAAGAACCACGGCATCGCCTGGATCCAGCTCGAACGCATTGCCTCGCCCTGGGCGCGGCTGATGAAATCGGTCATCTCGCGGACCTGAACTCCCAGGATCACTTGCAGGACCGTGCAGCCCAGCGCGACGTGCAGCCAGACCGCGAAGCGCGGGTCGATGTCGGCGAGCGACTGCCCGAACACGATTTCGCGGCTGGCACGGAACCACGCGAACAGCAGCACGCCGACGATCGCCAAGGCCATGAGCATGTGGATCGTGATCATGCCCGGTTGCAGGTTCGAGCCCACCACCCGAGCGCCGAGCCAGCCCTGGAATGCCACCATGAGGAAAGCGGCGATGCTGGCGCGGGGAATCCAGCGGTCGTGGACCCGGCAAGGCCAGGAGCTAATCGGGGTGAGCAGGGGCAACAGGCCGATGACGACTCCGGTGAGGGGGTTGAGGTATTCGGTCCAGGTCTTGACGGCGTTGAAACGCGTTTCGGCGTAGCCGCGCTCGGCATAGATCTGCTGGTAGTCGGCCGGCAGCTCCGCCTCGCTGAAAGGCGGAATCCAGCGACCGAAGCATGTCGGCCAGTCGGGGCAGCCCATTCCCGCACCGGAAGCGCGCACCGTGGCGCCGACCAGGATCAGGAAGTACACCGCGATGATGGTGAGCGCCGCGACGCGACGAAAGTCGCCGAGGGCCGAGGCGGAAACAGCTTGCTTCATCGTCGCTTGGTCAACGCGAATCCCGCGGCTCAATCGCGCAGGCTGGCGAGCAGCTCGAGGGAGGCATGGCCGTCGGGGATCAGCGCGTGTTCGAGTTGGTAGCCGCGAATCGCGGCGCGGGTTCGCGGGCCGACTCGCCCGTCGGCTTCGCCCGGGTCGAACCCGGCGGCATTCAGCAGCTCCTGCAACTGAACGATCTCGGCGTGGCTCAGGGCGCGTTCATCGACCGGCATGTGGACGATCGGCGCGGCGCCGGTGAAGCGGTCGGCAAGATGGCCGACGGTCAGTGCGTAGAAGGTCGAAGGGTTGTAGAGCATGGTGACCCGGTAGTTGTTGTAGGTGAGGAAGGCTGGGCCTGCAGCGCCGACGGGCAAGATCAGTGCCGCATCGATTTCGGCCACGGGAATCGGCTCTCCCATGGCCGTGCGCAAGCCGAGATCGCGCCATTCGGCGAGTGGCTGCACTTCGCCAGAATTCGCCAGCCGATAGTCGAAACCTGGGGGAAGAACGACCTCCCTGCCCCATCGTTCATCGCCGCGCCAGCCCGACTCGGCAAGAAAATTCGCCGCCGAGTGGAACACGTCGGGCAGGCTGCCCCAGATGTCGGCGCGACCGTCGCCGTCGCCGTCCATTGCATGGCTTCTGAAGACCGTCGGCAGGAACTGCAATTGCCCCATGGCGCCGGCCCAGGAGCCCGTCATCCGCTCAGCGGGGATGTGGCCGTCGTCGATGATTTGCAAGGCGGTGAGCAGCTCGTTGCGGAAAAAATCCGCCCGGCGCGGGTCGTATGCGAGCGTGGCAAGCGCCTGGAGCACTGAAAAGCCTCCCGTGGTGCTGCCGAAATTGCTTTCTATCGCCCAGAAGGCGGCCAGGTAGTGAGGCTGGATGTCATGACGCGCCTGCACTTCGGCGAGCAGGCCGGCGTGCTCGCGCAGCAGCGCACGACCGCGACGAACCTGGCCCGGAGTGACTCGCAAGCCGAGGTAGCGAGTGAAGGTCTGGACTAATTCGGGCTGATCGCCGTCGAGCTCGAGCACGCGTTCGAGGGGCTCGATTCCTTCGAGGGCCGCCAGTGTCTCGGCGCCGATGCCGAGCGCGAGTGCCTCCTCGCGCAATTCGGCGAGCCATTCGGCAAAGGTCTGCTGCTGCGTCTGGCCGATCGCGGGCAAGGCGCAGAGCAGGGCAAGAATCATCAGGCAGTGGCGAAGCATGGGCGAATGATAATCGATCGGCGAGCGGCCTTGCAGCCTGCCGGGGCGCTCTTGTCGGCGCGCATGTTGCGGAACGGATTGACTCGAACGGAAAAAACCAGACAATGGCTGGCTTGGGATGCAGAAAGCGTTTGCGACAGTGGCGCCCGCTCCGTGGCCTCAGAACAGTGGATCGAGAACAGACCGGCATGAAACCCTTCCTTGTCTTGCAACTTCGTCCCGAAGACGACGTCGCCGCGAGCGAGTTCGCGAAGATCTGCCAATACGGCGGCATCAAGCCTGCCGAGGCCGAACGCATCCGTCTCGACCAACGGCCCTGCCCCGAGGTGGACCTGCACGAGCATTGCGCGATCATCATCGGTGGCAGCCCTTTCGACGTAAGCGCTGCCCAGCAGCGCAAATCGGCATTGCAGGTCGAGATCGAAGGCTTTTTCCGCAGCCTGCTCGACGAAGTGCTCGAGCGCGACTTTCCCCTGCTCGGCTGCTGCTCGGGCAATGGCCTGCTCGGCAGGCACCTTGGCGCTGCCATCTCGCGAACTTTCGGCGAGGACGTCGGCGCAATCGACATCGAGCTCACCGAGGCCGGCCGCGAAGACCCCTTGCTGGCAGGGATGCCGACGAGCATCCGCGTGCTCGTCGGGCACAAGGAAGCCTGCGACGAGACCCCTCCTGGCAGCGTCCTGCTCGCCAGCGGCGCCGCGTGCCCGGTGCAGATGTTCCGCGTCGGCCGCAATGTCTACGCGACGCAGTTCCATCCCGAAGGCGATTTCGAAGGCTTTTCGACGCGAATCCGCGCCTACCGGAATCACGGCTATTTCCCTCCCGAAGACGCCAGAAAGCTTGCCGACCGCATCCGCACCGAACACACTCCCGAGGCCCACGAACTCCTGCGCAGGTTCGTCACCCGCTACCGGACCCGGG
>RKSA01000119.1 GCA_007571115.1 Gammaproteobacteria bacterium | reverse complement strand
TGGCTCGATGCGGCGGGGGAGGCACCGGCACGACGCCAAGCCAGGCCGCACTTCCTGCTGAGTGTTGTCCACGCCTTCCCTGGCGCGACTGCGTCGACCGCTCCGAACCCCAAGCTTGCCGTTCATGGGAAAGGGCCACCATAACGCAAACCGCTGCTTGCGAGTTTTTGCAGTTGTTCGCGGTTGAGCGCGCAGATGCCGCTGCCGCCGTGCTCGAATTCGAGCCAAAGGAAAGGAATTGCCGGGAAGCGTTCTTGCAAGGCGACGGCGCTATGGCCGCTTTCCAGAATCAGCAGACCCCGTTCGCTGAGCCTTGATGCCGCCTGCCCGAGCAGCCTCGCGACGAGCTCGAGACCGTCGGCACCACCGCCATCGAGGCCGAGCGTGGGCTCGTGCCGGTATTCGCGTGGCAGCGTGTCGATTTCCTGCCGCGACACATAGGGCGGATTGGCGACGATCAGGTCATAGGGGCCTTGCAGGCCTGCGCACAGGTCCGAGCGTCGCGTCGTCACACGTGCTGCCAATCGGTGCAGGCTGATGTTTTCCTGCGCCAGATCCAGTGCGCCCTGGGAGAGGTCGGCGAGTTCGACAGTCGCGGCGGGGAATTGCAAGGCACAGGCGATGCCGATGCAGCCACCGCCGCAGCAAAGGTCGAGGATCGTGCCCGGCGCCTCGGGCAATAGCGGTTCGAAACGATTGCCGATCAATTCGCCGATCGGCGAACGCGGCACGAGCGCGCGCCGGTCGCAAAGGAATTCGTGCCCCGCGAACCATGCGACGCCGAGCAGATACGCCACCGGGACGCGCTCGTCGATGCGCTTTCGGACCAGGCTCTCGATCCGGGCCCGTTCCGGCCCCGAGAGCGCGCGATCGTGCTCGTCCACCGAGCGCGCATAGTCGAGGCCGAGAGCGCCGAACAGCAGATGGATCGCCTCATCGTGAAAATTGCTCGTGCCATGGCCGCAATGCACGCCGGCCTGCTCGAGGCGCGCCGCAGTTCTCTCGATGTATTGTCGCAAGCGCATGTCGCACCTTTCAGGCAGGGACTCGCAGGCAGGGATTCGCCCTGAATGATATGATCGCGCTTTCAGGATTGCGACCGGCAACGCCATCGGGCCTTGACGGTCGCCAAGACGCAACAAGGCGATATGGACATGCAAGAACTCGAACAGGCCTATACCTCGATATTGCAGGCGATTGGCGAGGATCCCGACCGGGAAGGCCTGGCAAAGACTCCCGAGCGCGCTGCGCGCGCGTTCCAGTTCCTCACCCAGGGCTACCGCCAGAGCGTCGACGAAATCGTCGGCGGCGCCTTGTTCACTTCATCGAGCGACGAGATGGTCATCGTCAAGAACATCGAGATGTACAGCATGTGCGAGCACCACCTGCTGCCATTCATCGGCAAGTGCCACGTCGCCTACGTTCCCAACGGCAAGGTACTCGGGCTGTCGAAGGTTGCCAGGCTCGTCGACGTGTTCGCGAGGCGCTTGCAGATCCAGGAGCACCTGACCGAGCAGATCGCCAATTGCATTCTGCAAACGACCGACGCCAAAGGCGTTGGGGTCATCATCGAGGCCCAGCACATGTGCATGATGATGCGCGGCGTGGAAAAGCAGAACTCGGTGATGGCAACCTCGTGCATGCTCGGAGCGATGCGCACCCGCAGCTCGACCCGGGCCGAGTTCCTGTCACTGCTGCGTTGACAGCAGGACGAATTCGACTCGCGCTGCGCAATCTCCCGCAAGGCACGACGGCGCCAGCGGCCCAAGGCCGTGGGAATCGAGCCGCCCAGCCTCGATTCCTGCCTCGACAAGCGCCTGCCGCACCGCTTCGGCGCGCACCGCGCTACGCGCGAGCAATTCTTCGAGTTCGCCTTCTCCTTGCAAGTGGCCAACGACGTGCAAGCGCAGCTCGGGCTCGCGGCGCAGCAACTCGATCCACTCTTGCAAGCCCGCTTGCGCAGCGGCGCCGGTCGCGAGACGGTCATCGGCGCCGAATTCGAGGGCCGGCGCAACGGCTGCCGAGCGACTGATGCGCAACTTCGCGAGCAAGGCATCCGGGGCTGAAGCGTCGGACGGCGCAGTGACGTCGAGCTCGACGATTTCCAGGTACGCGAGCAGTTGGCGATTGGCCCGGGTGATGACATAGGCCGACACGTGGAACTCGCCGGGAGGGTTCGAGCCCATGGCGAGATAGAACTGGCCGAGCACGGGGCCGTACAGGATGCGCTTGCCGAAAATGTCGTTCGCCCAGTATTCGCTGCTGCCGCAGGCGCGGCCCGAGCAGGTGAACAGTTCGCGATAGCCGCGCTCGCTCATTTGCTCGCGAAAAAACTGGTACACTTCCTCGCCGCTGAAACCCGCTGGAATCTCGAACAGAAGCCGCGTCAAGTCGCCGCGAACGCGCTGCGACGCTTCGGCGACGATCTGGCCGCGAATGCTTTGCAAGCTTCCCAGCACGACCCGGTAGTTGACGTTCTCGACGGTCTCGGCCTCCCTGAGCAGCGCTTCGGGAAACGCGTCGATCCGCTCGTGGCGAGGGATTTCGCCAGGCTGCTGGGCGAGCAGCCCGGTCGAAAGCAGCAATAGCCAAAGCGTTTGAAGTGGAAACCGGCTATTCATCTCGAACGTGCATTCCGAACATGCATTTCGACGTCCATCCCGAAGGCCCATTCCGAACGTCGGCTTCGAACATCCATCCCGGCCATGCTCCCCGGCAACCCGACCGAGGCGATCCGGAGGGTTCCTCGCGCTGTCAATCGGTCTTGGCCTCGCCTGTGCGTCCTGGCCCTGGCTCCGATCTAGTCGCGCTGCTCCGGCTGCGGCCTTTGCGCCGCCGCCTCGCCCTCGCCGACCTCTTCGGCCTCGGCGCCAGCATTGGACGCCGCTTCCGCGCCATCGTCGGCACCAGCCGCACTGGGCTTCTCGCCCTGGTCACTCTGGTCGCTCTTGTCTTCCTCGCCGCTCTCTTTTGCCTCGCCCGGAAATTCGGCGAACGGAAACGGCCTCTGCTCGCCGTTCCAGGTCGCGAACAGCAGTATCTCGTGGGCGTACCGGGCCAGCGACAGGCCAAGCTCGCGCAGGTTGCGGTTCGCTTCGCCGGCGCCGATCACGAACAACACCTGGGCCAGGCTGAGCAAGGCCAGCAAGGGCGCCACAATGAATGCGAGCGCCGCGAGCAACAGCAGCACGACGACGACCCGGCGCCAAGTCGCCGGATTCTTCCAGGGACTGCCTTCGAAACGATCTGACATGCACTCCTCCCCGCCCAAACCGGGCACCAGTCAACTCCAGCCACCTCGCGGGAACACCCCCGCCGCTCAGGAGACCATGTTAAATGGCCCCACCAGCGACTTCAAGCGCCTG
>RKSA01000135.1 GCA_007571115.1 Gammaproteobacteria bacterium | reverse complement strand
CCACCCCTCCGGAATCTCGCCAAGCTCGGATTCCACCAACCGGTCGGGAAAAAGGGCGGCGATTTGAGGGTCCATCCTGTCGAGACACTCCCTGGCACGTTGGGGGGACCAGTCATTCCCGAACGAAGCCCCAGCATCACTCGCCCCTTGTTCGGGGGAAGCGTTTCTGAGCGCGGCTTTGGCGCGTACTGGGTCGAAGTCGATGAACCAGGACTTGAAGAGTGCTCTCGCCATGGCCTCGAGGGTTTCGTTCATGCGGCGGTTCAGTTCGATCTTGTCGTCGAGCGTGCCGAGGATGTGGGCGATGGCGCGTTGTTCGGGGAGGGGGGGCAGCCTGATCGGCAAGTTTGCCAGCGCCTCGACGGGAACGCGCTGTCTTCCCGATGTGCCGGTCATCTGGCCTATCGAGTGGTTTCGGATGACGTCAGAACGTGTGGCGTAGTACGCAAAAGCGCCGTCGCTTATATTCTGTGAGCCACGTATGACGATAAATTCCGTCGAGCCGTGAGCTTCCCTGGTTTCGCTTGTTGCTTGATAACGGCTGATCTTGCCGTTCTCGAGACACGGCGTGATTCGTGCCATTAGCGTATCGCCATGCATGAATCGTGAGCCGCTGCCCGGGAATGGCCTTTGCCTTGACGCGGCAACCGACCGGGTGCCTGGCGTTACAGAAGCCATGTCCACGAAAGGATAGCGCTGGCCTCGCTCAAGACTGACCGGCGGATTGATCAGAAATGCATCGCAGAACTTCACGGTGCGCCACTGACTAGTGGCGAATCGTGACTGCCTTTCAACCAACACCACATAATCCCGCTCGATCTCCCGATGAAACCGTTCTGGTAGTCGTGCCCAGTCTCGGGCTTCTACAAGGAAGGGGATGTTGGACTCTTGGAAGGCTTCCTCGAAGTCGGCCAACTGGTTGGCCGGAATCTTTTTCAGGCCTGGGCCGCGCAGCACCAGGTCGAGGTCGCTGCCGTCGTGGCTGCGACCGGTGACGCGGCTACCGTAGGCCCAGACCTCGACATCGGGCAGGTGCTCGCGTAGCAGCGCATCGAGCATCTGGCGATGCCTTGGTTGCACATGGAGCCGGTCAGGCATCGCTTGCAGCCTCGATCCGGTCGGCCAGGGCCTTGGCGTCGGTGATGAATGCTGGCAGCAGCTTCAGTGTGGTTTCGGCAAAATGCTCGCCGTAATCGTGGGCTGTGTCGTTGCGGTTGTCGCGGTAGCGCAGCCAGCGCTCGACAGCCTGCGGATCGAGCAGGTCGTGTTTTGCGCCATGGCGGAACAAATCCTTGAAGGGCAGGCGGTCGGCTTGCCGGTTGCTTGCGAAAAAGGTAGCCAGGCACTTGCGCAGCAGCTTGCCGCTTTGCTCTAGCACCAATTCGAATTGCTTGACGCATGCGGCTCGGTACACGTCGTATAAAACCTCGTCCGCCCCGTCGTGGATGCCGGTGCCGTCCAGGGCACGTTCCAGTGCTTCAATGCAACGGCGCAGGAAGGTGGTGTCGATATTCATGTCATGCCTCGGTGTGCAGCGGGCTCCCAATGTAGAGCAGGACAAGCATTTTGTGAATCACATTTGACCATCAGCGCTCCCAGAATCCCAGCGACTTGAGATTCGCTTCGATGGTGGCGTCGAGGTGCGCGGCTTCGGCCTGCTGCTTGCGCAATTCGGTGACGAGGCGCTGCATTTTTGCCTCGAAGGGCTCGCCGTCGTCCTCCTGGGGAGCTGCGCCGACGTAGCGGCCCGGCGTGAGCACGTGGCCGTGCTTGCGGATGTCATCCAGCGAGGCGCTGTTGCAGAAGCCGGGGATGTCCTGATAGTCGCCGTTGCTGCTGCGCCAGGTGTGGTAGGTGCTCGCGATTCGCGCGATTTCCTCTTCGGTCAGTTCACGGTGGGTGCGGTCGACCATGCGGCCGAGGTCGCGAGCGTCGATGAACAGGGTCTCGTCCTGCGGTGCTCGCCCCCGGGCGAGGAACCACAGGCAGGCTGGGATCTGCGTCGAATAGAAAAGCTGGCCGGGCAAGGCGACCATGCAATCGACGAGGCTCGCCTCGATCAGGTTTTTCCGGATTTCGCCCTCGCCGGACTGGGCCGAAGACATCGAGCCGTTGGCGAGCACGAAGCCCGCAGTGCCGCCAGGCGCGAGGTGGTGGACCATGTGTTGCACCCAGGCGAAGTTGGCGTTGCCTTTGGGCGGGATCCCGTATCGCCAGCGCCGGTCCCCGGCGAGGCGCTCGCCGCCCCAGTCCTTGACGTTGAAAGGAGGATTGGCGAGGATGAAATCGGCCTTGAGATCGGGGTGGCGGTCGTCATGGAAGCTGTCGCCACGTTCGATCCGGCCTTCGATGCCGCGAATGGCGAGGTTCATCTTCGCGAGCCGCCACGTCGTGTAGTTCGATTCCTGGCCCCAGATCGAGATGTCGCGCCGGGCCTTGCCGCCGTTGCCATTGCCGCTTGCATGGGCGCGGATGAACTCGACCGATTGCACGAACATTCCCGACGAGCCGCAGCAAGGGTCGTACACCCGGCCTCGATAGGGTTCGAGCATCGCGACGAGCAATTGCACCACGCAGCGCGGCGTGTAGAATTCGCCGCCTTTCTTGCCTTCGGCGTTGGCGAAGCGCGATAGGAAGTATTCGTAGACTCGGCCAAGCACGTCTCGCGAGCGCGCCTCGGCGTCGCCCACGCGGATATTGCCGATCATGTCGATGAGCTGGCCAAGGCGCTGCTTGTCAAGAACGGGGCGGGCGTAGTCCTTGGGCAGCACGTCCTTGAGCGCCGGGTTGTCGTGCTCGATGGCGCTCATCGCGGCATCGACGAGCTGGCCGATCGCCGGCTGCCGCGCCTGGGCCTTAAGTTCGCTCCAGCGCGCCTCCGGCGGCACCCAGAAAATGTTTTCGGCGAGATATTCGTCGCGGTCCTCGGCTGCTTCCGCGCCGAATTCGGCGAGCACTGCCGCATGGCGTTCCTCGAATGCGTCGGAGACGTACTTGAGAAAGATGAGGCCGAGCACGACGTGCTTGTACTCTGCGGCGTCCATCGAGCCGCGCAGGGCATCGGCCATCGCCCAGAGCTCGGACTCGTGGCCGGTGATTGCCCCGCCGCTGGAATTGGCCTTTTTCGGCCGGGCTTGCTGTTGCTTCGGTTTTCCTCGCGCCATGGGCTGTGCTCTTGAATGATGACCTGTGACCTGTGACTCGCGATGCTGCGCCATTCGAGGCGGGCCGCGCCAGGTCAGGGCATTTCCAGGGCTGATTTTCCCAAGAAATCCCGCTGGGTGCCAGCAAATGGGCAAAATGCCGGCAATTCCCGCCAGTCCGCGGTGCGGATCCTGCTGGATTTCAGCCTTGGGGCCTCTGTGGCCAGCCGGGGGGAAC
>RKSA01000194.1 GCA_007571115.1 Gammaproteobacteria bacterium | reverse complement strand
TCATTGGCCCGCATGGGGCCAGGCCGGCATCGGCACGAGCTCCTGCACGAGCGTGCCGACTTGCTCGACGCTCACCTCGACGACATCGCCAGGGCGCATGTTGCGCTGCATTCCCGGAAGCGGCGCCATGGCGCCGACATAGATCAGGTCGCCAGGCATCAGGGTCATGTACCTCGACAGATAGCTGACGAGCCGCGCCGGGCGATTGATCAGCGTCGCCGTGCGTCCCTGGGAGAAGAGCTCGCCGTTGACTCGCACGGCGATCTCGAGATCGCTGTAGTCGAGGCCTCTGACGATCGTCGTTCCGAGCCCCGCCCAGGTGTCGCTTGCCTTGCCGGCGAGCTTGAGCGGCCGCACTCCGGAAGACGCAGTGATCCACGACAGCTCGGACCAGTCGTTGCCCGCAGCGACGCCGAACACGTAGTCGAGGGCCTCGCTTTCGGGAATGTGGCGGCCGCGACGCCCGATGACGAGCACGAGCGTTCCTTGCGGGGCGAACAGCTCGGCCTCGGGAGGCAGCTCGACCTCGCCGCCGTCGGGGCTGAGCCCTGAGGAGAGCTTGAAAAAATACCTTGGATGCGGAACCTGCCTTGGCGGGCCTTCGCTCGGATGGACGTTGGCTGCGACCGCAAGCAGCTTGCGGCCTGGCTGCCCGGGGTCCACCGGCAAGCCGAGCTCGACCTCGGCAAGGGCGAAGCTGCGCCCGGTCGGGGCGGCGCCAGCCGCCAGCGGATCGCCATCGAGCTCGAGAACGCGATCACCTTCGAGCAGGCCGAACGAGTGGCCTTCGGAATGGCGAAAGCGCACGTATGCGCTGATTCCATCGGGCTCGGGAAGAGCGGGGCCGGAGACGGTCTCCCTCGTCACGCGGACGAGCTCGTTGCGCACCGTGCCGATTCCCGCAATCTCGACTTCGACAACATCGCCCTGCCAAAGCTGGCGGCGCGTTCCGGGAAGCTGGGCAGGAGCGACCGTCCCGGTGAAGATGATGTCGCCGCGCTTGAGCGTGACGTGGTGGCTCAGCTTGCTGATGAGCGCGGCGGGATCGTTGCGGAAGCCCGCAGTGGACCCTTGGGCGGCAACGACTCCGTTCAACCGCACGGTCAGCTCGAGGTCGCCCAGGTCGAGCCCTGCGACGACCTGGTCGCCCAAGGTGGCGAAGCTGTCGCCGGCCTTGCAGAGCACGTGGTTCGGCTCCTCGGTCCCCCGGCGTTCGCCGCACCAGTCGTTCTCGCTCCAGTCGTTGCCGACCGCAACGCCGAAAAGATGCGCAAGTGCCTCGGATTCGGCAATGTGCCGGCCCTCGCGCCCGATGATGAGCGCGAGCTCGCCCTCGAAATTGAAATTCGTCGTGCCGAACGGAACCTCGACAGCAGCGCCATTGCCCGCGAGCGAGGAAGTCGCCTTGCTGAACCACCACGGATGCTCGACCTCGACCGGGGCGCCGTCCGGATTGTTCGAGTTCACCGCGACCCCGAACACCCGAGGCACCCGGTCAGGATCGATGGGAAGCTCGAGCGCGACATCACCCAGCGCAACGCTGCGCCCCGTCGCGCTTACGCCATCGTCGAAGATCGGGTCGCCATCGAGCACCCTGATCGTCTCGCCATCGAGGATGCCTCCATGGGTTCCCGAGTCATCGCTAAAGCGAACGTAGCGGGTCACCCCTGCCGGCACCGCCTCGCTCTCGGCAGCAACAGCAACAGTGCCGCCAGCCACCTGCCAGACCGCAAGCACCAGAAACACCGGCAGAAACCGCCGGATGCCTCGCCTGAATGCAAGACCTCGCCCGAATCCAATCGTGACCCCGCTCGTGACCCCGCTCGTGACCCCACTCAACACTTGCATGAATCGCACACCCCCGTGACTCGCCCTCGTGGCCCGCTCCCATCAAACGCCCAAGCCAACCATCAAGCCGACCATAACACAAGCCGACGCCCCCATGCACCGCCGCAAGGCGGTTCTTGCATTTCCGGCGTCACGACCGCTCAGTCGCCGTCAAGGATCTCTTGCAAGCTTTGATCGGTCGAGGCTGATTCCGCGCCTTGGAGAAACTCGGGCGCCTTGAACAGGGGATTGCCCGGCGACCAGAGTTCCACGCTCTCGGCGTGCTCTTCGAAATACTCGGGGTCCGTGGTCACGCGCAACGATTCCTCCATGCCAGGCGCCTGGAATTCGTATTCCTGCCGCCCCATCGACCGAATCTTGACACCCGGCGGCATGAGTTTCTCCGAGGTGATAACGCGGTCCAGATCTTCCATGGTCACGATCGGTTGCGAACGCTCTGGCATGGCGAGGTCGCTATCGGTTGCGGAGTCGAGATCGAATCCGGCATCTCTCTGCTCTGCCGCCTCGCGCTCGATGGCATCGACAAGACTGCTGCGCTCGCGGGCGTCCCGGCTCGCTCCGGAAAGCACGCTTTGCGAGATTTGCCCAGGCAACCTGGCCAGAATTGGCTGCAAAGGCCCCACCACCGCCTGGAACAGCCCGATGCGTTCGCGCAAGGCGCGATAGATGTCGGTTTCCACCGTGTCTTCATAGTGCATGTTGACGATGCGGATGGCCGCATTGCGCTGCCCCAGCCGGTCGATGCGGCCGATGCGCTGCTCGACTCGCATGGGGTTCCATGGCATGTCGTAGTTGATGAGCGCTCCGCAGAACTGAAAATTCAACCCTTCGGCCGCAGCGTCGGTGCATAGGAGAATGTCGGCTTCCCCATCGCGGAACCGGCGCTTCGCGTCGTCCCTCTTGATCTGGCGCCATCTGCCGTCGGCAGCCGGAACCTCCCCGCCGCGCCCGGAAAAGCAAAGCAGTTTCCACTTGCCGCTGTCGAGCAATGCATCGCGCAAGAAATCCATCGTGTCGGTGTATTGCGTGAAGATCATCGCCTGTTCATGGCCCTCCTGCCACAGTTCGTGCAGGATATTCCTGAGATGATGGAGCTTGGTGTCTGGCGGCAGTTGCTCGATTGCTTGAAGCAAGGTCTCGATTTCCATCGCCTGTTCCCGCGCGAGCACCTCGCGTTCGAGGTTTGCCGCCTCTTCGGTATCGAGCGACTCGTCGAGCGCTTCGTCGTCCGGCAGGTCTTCTTCGAGCCCAAAAGTCCCAGTTTGCACACTGGCAACCATGGCATCGCGGCGTTTGCGCAGGGTCTCGCGCAAGGCCACGAAACTGCTGGCGAGCCTGCGACGGTAAATCGTCATGACGAAGCCGACCGCAGGGCGCTCCTGCTCTTCCGCCTCGCCATAGGCGCTGGCGATGTATTCCTCGACCGCATCGTACATCGCCCTTTCGTCGTCCGACATCTTCAGAAAACGATCTTCGACTTGCCGCTTGGCGACAGGTGTCGTCATCATTCCTTGCTGGAAATAGCGTCGTAGCAATTC
>RKSA01000201.1 GCA_007571115.1 Gammaproteobacteria bacterium | reverse complement strand
GTAAGCCCCGACGAGGCGATCTTCGACGACTGCGAGCGCAACAAGGGCGAGCACAAGGTCGTTCGCGAGTTCCTGCGTTCGCAGATCGAGACCAATACCAAGGTATGCTCCTCGGTGACGGAGCTTCGCGAGGCGCTCGTGGAGACTCGCCGCATCGTTGCCCAGGCAGCGCAAAGCCGCGGCGCCGCAGTGATGGCGGCGTCGATGCATCCGTTCACTTCGTGGCGGGAACTCGCCGTGACGCCGCGCGAACGCTATGAACGCTTCGCTCTCGTCTACCAGGAGTCGGTGCGGCGCTTCACCATCGGCGGCATGCACATCCATGCGGGTTTTGGCGATGCCGATACCCGCATCCGCGTGATGACGGCGCTGCGCCGCTACCTGCCGGTGCTGCTCGCGCTGTCGACGTCCTCGCCGTTCAACGCCGGCGGCGACACCGGATTCAAGTCGTACCGGCTCAACCTCGCCGGTGGACTGCCTCGAACCGGAATGCCGAATCCGTTCTATTCCTGCGAGGAATTCAACGCCCTGGTCGAAGAGTACCGGCGCATGAATTTCATCGACAATGGCAGCGAACTCTGGTGGGACATCCGCCCCTCGCATAGCTATCCGACCGTGGAATTGCGGATTTGCGACGTATGCACGAGAATCCGCGATGCGCTTGCCGTGGTGGCGCTGTACGCCTGCCTGATTCGCTGGCTCGCGCGCGCCTGCCGGCAAGGCGAACTACCGCCGGAACCATTGACCGAAATCATCACCGAGGATCGCTGGATCGCCCAGCGCTACGGCGTGCTCGCGTTCTTCGGCAATGCCAGGGACGCTGGAGGGCGGCAGGACATCATGGATTACGTCGAGGAGCTCGTCGAGCAGCTTGCCGATGATGCCGCAGCGCTTGGCTGCGCTGCGGAACTGCGCCATTGCCTCGAGATCGTGCGCAGCGGAACCGGCGCTGATCGGCAGATCGATCTGTATCGCCTGCGCAAGCTTGAAGGCGACACGAGCGAGCAGGCGCTCAGGCACGTGGTCGATCTTGCCATCGAGGAAACCCGGGAAGAGCTCGGCCTGGACGATTGAGCGGGATCGGCAGCCCCGAACCAGAGGGCTTTGAACAAGAGCTTTTAACGAGAGTTCCAAAGCCTTGAACAAAAGTTCCGAACAAGATCCCAGAATGATAAGGAGGTTCGAATCATGAAAGGCAGACTCCTCGCGTCAGCGGCAGCGATGCTGTTCGGCCTGCCAGTGCTGGCGCAAGAGAACTTGCCGCCGAACGGCATCGCCGACGAGCGCGCTCGCGCCTACGCGTTTCTCAACGCGAACATCTACCTGCCCGACGGGGAAATGCTCACCGGCGGCAATCTGTTTGTCCGCGAAGGGCGCATCGTCGAGATCAACGACGACGATGACGCCGAGACCGACGGCTACTTCGCCATCGACCTCGACGGCAAGCACATCTACCCCGGCCTCATCGACATCTACACCGACTACGGCATCCCGCAGCGCGAACGCGAGGAGGACAGCAATGGCGCCGCCGAGAACCTCGTCCCCGACGATCATGCGCGCAACGTCAATGACGCGATCCGTGCCGACTTCGGCGCCAGCACCGCCTTCCTTCCCGATCCGCAGCGCCGCGAAGCGTATCGCCAGCGCGGTTTCACCTCGGTATTGAGCCTGCGTCCCGACGGCATCGCCCGGGGAACTTCGGCCCTGGTCACCCTCGGCGACGAAAGAGCCGCCGAATCGATCATCGTTGCCGAGGCAGCGACGCATTTCTCCCTCGACAAGGGAACCTCGATCCAGAACATGCCCAGCTCGCTGATGGGCTCGTTCGCCTTGCTGCGGCAGACCTGGCTCGACGCCGAATGGTTCGACGCGCAATTTCCGCGGCCATTCGCCGATTCGACTCTGGAAGCGTGGAACCGCACGCGGCGACTGCCCCAGATCATGGAAGTCGACAACTGGCAGGAGGCCTTGACCGCTGATCGCGTCGGCGACGAGTTCGGCGTGCAGTACACGCTGAAAACCAGCGGTGACAGCTATCGCCGCGCCGAGCGAATCGAGGCCACCGGCGCCAGCCTGATCGTTCCCCTCGACTTCCCCGAAGCTCCCGACGTGGCGGACCCGTTTGCCTCCGGCGAAGTGTCTTTCGAGGAACTCAAGCATTGGGAGCTCGCTCCTTTCAATCCGCGCCTGCTGGCAGAGCAGGGAATTCGCTTCGCCATCACCAGCACCGGCGCTGAAGGCAATTTCTGGCCCAATCTGCGCAAGGCCGTGAGCAACGGCCTGCCGGCCGCCACGGCGATCGCCGCGCTGACCCGGATCCCTGCGGAAATTCTCGGCGTGACCGAACTCGTCGGGCAGCTTGCCCCGGGCGCCTTGGCGAATTTCCTCATCAGCAGCGACGAGCTGCTCGCGACAGACAACGTGTTGCTGGAAAGCTGGATTCACGGCAATCGCTACGTGCTCAACGCCTCGCGGGAGGAGCGCGCCGGCCGTTACGAACTAGTGCTCGGCGACTCGACCCGGCAGCTCGAAATCGAGCTCGAGGGCGCCGCAGTCAGTGCGCGCCTCGATCCCGACGGCGATGCAAGTGCCGTCAGCATCGAGCTCGGCGACGACCTGATCGCGCTCGATTTCGCCTGGGACGATTCGGGCAACCGCATCCGCCTCTCCGGCTGGAGCGAGGCCGACGGCTGGCGCGGCAACGCGCTGACTCCCGCCGGAGAGGCGCTTTCCTGGAGCCTGGCCCGGATCGGGGCAGCGGCTGCCGACGAGCCTGACGAAATCGCGGCTGCGCCCGAACTGCCTTCGCCGGTGCTGTATCCATTCACTGCCTACGGTCGCGAGCAAATTCCCGAGGCCCAGGACTTCGTCGTCCGCGGCGCCACCGTCTGGACCAATGAGGACGAGGGAGTGCTCGTCACCGACGTGCTCGTCCGCGACGGTCGCATCGCCAGGCTTGGCGACGGCGTCCGCGCGCGCAACGCCGTCGAGATCGATGGTTCCGGAAAGCACCTCACCCCCGGAATCATCGACGAGCACTCGCATATCGCCCTGTTCAGCATCAACGAATGGCAAACCAATTCGAGCATGGTGCGAATGAAGGATGTCGTCGACGCCGAGGATATCAATCTCTATCGCAATCTCGCCGGAGGCGTGGTGGCGGCGCAGCTTCTGCACGGCTCGGCCAACCCCATCGGCGGCCAGTCGGCGATCGTCAAGATGCGCTGGGGAGGCCCGGCCGAAGAGCTGCTCATCGAGGACGCCCCTGAATTCATCAAGTTCGCCCTCGGTGAGAACGTCAAGCGCAGCACCAATCCGGCTTCGGTGCGCTACCCGCAGACTCGCATGGGAGTCGAGCGGGTGTTCGTCAACGCCTTCTCCCAGGCCCGCGAATACGGCCAGGCCTGGGAGCGGTACAACGGCCTTTCGGCTTCGCAACGGCGCGAGACCGCGCCGCCGCGCCGCGACCTCGTCAACGAGGCGATGCTCGAAGTGCTCGGGGGCGAGCGCCTTGTCACCAGCCACTCGTATGTGCAATCCGAAATCAACATGCTCATGCACGTGGCGGAGCGGTTCGATTTCAATATCAACACCTTCACCCACATCCTCGAAGGCTACAAGGTCGCCGACAAGATGGCGCGGCACGGCGCCGGCGGCTCGACCTTCTCCGACTGGTGGGCCTACAAATGGGAAGTGCGCTACGCGATTCCCTACAACGCCGCCTTGATGCAGCAGGCCGGCGTGATGGTCGCGATCAACTCCGATGACGCCGAAATGGCGCGGCGGCTCAACCAGGAAGCCGCCAAGGCGGTCAAGTACGGCGGCATGAACGAGATCGACGCGCTCAAGCTCGTCACCTTGAACCCGGCGATCCTGCTGCACCTCGATGACCGCACGGGAAGCATCAGGCGCGGCAAGGACGCCGACCTCGTGCTTTGGTCGGCCCATCCGCTGTCGATCTACGCGGTGGCCGAAACGACGTGGGTCGAGGGGGTGCCGTATTACGATCTGCAGGACGACATGGCCCTGCGCGAGCAAATCGCCGCCGAACGCGCGCGAATCATCGAGGCAATCCTCAACCAAGGCGAATAGGGGGCAAAAGCCGATGCAAAACCTGATGCAAAAACTGAGGCAAATTTCCCGTTCCATGGCTGGCGCCCTGGCGCTGTGGCTGATCGCCACCGTCGCGGCAGCCTTGCCGCCGACCCCGGCGCCACCCCAGGCCGAGCCCATCGCCCTGGTCGGCGCAGTGATTCACGTCGGCAATGGCGAGGTCATCGATGACGGCATCATCACTTTCGATGCGGGAGTGATTACCGCAGTGGGCTCGGAGGCCGACGGCATCGACACCGCCGGGCACCTCGTGATCGACTTGCAAGGCCGCCACGTCTACCCCGGCCTGGTATTGCCGAACAGCACCCTGGGGCTATCGGAGATCGGCAATGTCCGCGCCAGCAACGATGTGTTCGAGGAAGGTGAAATCAACGCCAGCGTGCGCTCGGCGATCGCCTACAACACCGATTCGGAATTGATCCCGGCGACTCGCTTCAACGGCATCCTTACCGCGCAAGTCACTCCCCGGGGCGGCATTATGGCTGGCAGATCCTCGATCTTCATGCTCGACGGCTGGAACTGGGAGGACGCAGCCCTCGAACTCGACGACGGCCAGCATCTGCACTGGCCCGGCTTCAAGCGCAACAGGTTCAATCCCGAAACGGGCCGCTTCGAGCGGGTGGAAAACGACGATTACCAGACCCAGGTCGAAGCGCTTCACGCCCTGTTTCGCGATGCCGCGAGCTATGACGGCGAGCCCCTCAACCTCAATCTCGCAGCAATGCAGGGCCTGTTCAGCGGCGACGACAAGCTGTTCGTACACGCCGACGGTGCGCGGGAAATCGTCAGCGGAGTCCGTTTTGCCCGCTCCTACGGCGTTCAGGACATCGTCCTGGTCGGCGGCTTCGAAGCCTTGCAGGTCAAGGAGCTGCTGCTTGCCGAATCGATTCCGGTGCTCTACGAGCGAGTTCATTCGCTGCCGGGAATGGAATGGCACGATGTCGACGCACCGTTCAGGATGCCGTTCCTCTTGCAGCAGGCCGGCTTGCAAGTTGGCATCGGCGGCGGCGCGACGCAATTGCATCGGCAACGCAACCTTCCCTTCTATGCGGGAACGGCAGCGGCCCACGGCCTCGACCGCGAGGCAGCGCTCGGACTCGTCACCTTGAACAATGCGCGAATTCTCGGCATCGATGACCGGGTCGGCTCCCTCGAGGCCGGCAAGGACGCGACGATGTTCATCTCCCTCGGCGACGCCCTCGACATGCGCACCAGCCAGGTGCTCGGCGCCTACATCCAGGGCCGCGACATCGACCTGTTCGGAATGCAGCAGCAGCTCCACGAGCGCTTCCGCGACAAATATGCCAGCGAAGCGGAGTGAGGGAGCAAGCTAGCAAGCAAGAAAGAGCGCCAGCAAGGCGCAATCCATGGAAGAGCCAATGCAACGTGGAGGAAGCGATGAGCAAGATCAGTCCCGTCACACATCTCGCGCCCGCAGCCCTGCTGTTTTGCGCATCTGCGCTGGCTAGCGCCGCCAAGGCCCAGGAGATTTCCTTCAATATCGGCTGGGCTTCCGAGTACCACTACCGCGGCCTGCTGCAGAAGCAGTCATCGGCCAGCGCCGGGGTCGACTTTTCCTCGGGAGGCTTCTACGCCGGCGGCTGGACTGCCGACGTCGGCGACGGCCTCGAAGTCGACGGCTATCTTGGCTACGGCATCGAGACCGAAGCCGGCTTCAGTGCAAGCTTCGGCTTCACCGGCTACTACTACACTGGCGATTTCGACGACACCTACGAGGAACTCAACCTCAACCTCGGCTACGGCCTGCTTGGCATCGAATGCTCGTTCGGCAGCTACGACAACTTCGGCGGCCCCAAGCAGGACTACAGCTTCCTCGCGGCAACGCTGAGCGACGGGAACGGCCTCTACGGAACCTTCGGCAGCTTCGGCGGCGATTTCGCCGGCAACTACCTCGAGCTCGGCTATGGCCTCAGCGTCAGCGAGATCGATCTCGGCATCGCGGCGATTTTCAGCAGTGACGAATTCGGCGAAGGCAACGGCCAGTTCGACTCGGCAGGCAAGCCCGCCGCAAGCCAGGCCCTCGTCTTCACGATCGGCAAGACGTTTTGACGAAGGCAGTTCTCTCGGCGCAAAAGCTGCTCGCCGAGAAAGTCCGCCACGAGGCCGCAATGCCGCGTCAAATGACCGTTCGGCCCGATCATAAGCGGATCGTCACGCGAACATAGTCGCCGCCGGTGCTGTTGACGAGCTCGGGTTCGGTGCCGTTGAACTCGCGCATGGCGCGGCGCATGAGCAGCCAGCCGCGGCCGCGCCGCTCCATCATGCCGAGCACCACCATCGCGGTGGCGATGAGTTCGTTGCGCGAGCGGACGGCGCCGCCGGAGCGGGCCTCTTCCGCAGTCATGTGGTTCGGCAAGGTTCCGGGGCTGGTGATGTCGACACGGTCGGAAAACACTTCGAGCATCACGCTGGCGCCGGTAATCGCGTAGCTTCGGTGTATGACGGCATTCACCAGGGCTTCGCGGATCACCGCATCGGGCACCAGCGGAATGTCCTCGCGGTACAGTCCCGAATACCGCTCGCCGTGCCCGAGGCTGCGGAACCAGCCCATCGCCTGCTTGACCTGATCGCTCAGGCGGCCTTTTGCATCCGCAGCGCTCAACACGCTTGACGCGCGGTCGGTCCCCGCGTACGCGGCGCACTGGATGAACAGGCAGGAGGTATGCGGATGCGCCTGAAAATCGAGCCCGAAGTGCGCAAGCCCGTATAGCGTGGGCCGGAGCTCGCCGTCGAGCATGCCGCAGACATTGGTGTTTCGCAGGTCGTCCTCGAGCTTCGGCTGCGGCAAGTCCTCGAGTTCTCGCCCCCAGTCGCGCATGAAGGAGCGGAATGCCCCCATGGCGATGTCTTCCGGAGAGGCCGAGGCGATGACCTGCTTTTCGGTGAGCGCCAGCCCGAAGGCGTTGAGCAGCTCCTGCAATTCCGAAGGCGACGGCGCAACCGTCGCTCTTGATCGCCGCAGCCAGAAACGGCCATCGTGACTGAACGGCTCGTAGCCGCGCAAATGGCGTGGCACCGCGACCCAATGCACCCAGCCCGACTCGCTGCGGTGGCGTCCGCAGGTCGCCGATACCGGTCGGCTGCACCCGCTGTGCAGAAAGCTGGCAAGGCGCTCCTGGACGCGATCCGGCGCTTCCCTGACGCCAATGATCGCGCCAGCATCGTCAACGCCGAGAATCAGCAGCCCGCCATCGCCATTGGCAAATGCGCAAAGCGTCCTGCCGATGCCCCCGAGGTCGCCCAAGCCACGCTTGAACTCGGTAGCCTGATCCTCGCCCCCATCAATTCGCCGCAGCACCTCAGCCCATTGCATCGCCGCTTTCCTCAATCTCCATGGTTTGCTCCGATTCCTCTCGCGCGATCCGCATCTAGGCATCCGCAAGCAGCTTGCCCACCTGCTTGCGGAAGGCCATCATGGCGCGCTTGTTGCGGCGAAGCTGTCCCGCATTCGCCTGATCGCTTCCACAGGCATCGCAGACCGAGTATTCGCAATCAAGTTTCGTGCGCCGCCCTCTGTATTCGACGCAGTTTTGATCAACCTTCGCGCGCAGATACCCTTCGCCACAAATCCGGCAAACAGTGTTGGGAGTGTTCATGTCTTTGCTACCTCGTCAAAGGCTTTGCCGATCGGGCCTCACCCAGGGGCCGCGGACTACCTGGCCGGGGAGGGCGCCGGTGTGTTCGCCGTTTTGCAGGACTGGGATGCCGTTGACGAGGACGTGGTGCATTCCGGTGGAATAGCGGTGCGGGTCGTCGTAGGTGGCGTGGTCTTGCACTGCGGCGGGGTCGAAGATGGCGATGTCGGCGTAGTTGCCGACTCGCAGTTCGCCGCGGTCGCGGATGCCGAGGTTCGTTGCGGGCAGCTTGGTCAGCTTGCGGATCGCGTCCTCGAGGGTGATGACCTGTTCGTCGCGCGCGTACTTGCCGAGCACGCGGGCGAAATTGCCATAGGCGCGCGGGTGGGTCATGCGGTCGAGGAATTCGCCTTCGGGCGCCATCGATGCGGCGTCGGAGCCAAAACTGACCCAGGGCAGGGCGATTCCCTTGGCGACGTTTTCCTCCGACATGAGGAAATAGACGACCTGCACGCGGCTGCCGTCCTCGATGACCAGGTCGATCGCGGTCTCCGCAGCGCTCGTGCCGCGCTCGACGGCGACTGCGGCTAGCGTCATGCCGGCGTAGCGGCGCAATTCGGGGTTCTCGAAGCCGACCAGCAAGGTGCCTTCGGCACCTGCGGCGAGCATCAGATTTTCCCATGCATCGGTTCGAGCGACCATTTCCTCGAGCACCCGGGCGCGGATTTCCGCGTCCTGCAGCCGTTCGGCCCAAGCCTCGTAGCCGCCTTCCTGGACCCAGGGCGGCATCGCTGCATCGAGGCCCGTCGAGCCGGCGGTGTACGTGTAGATGTTGGCGGTGATGCGCAGCCCTTCGGCGCGGGCCGCCTCGACTCGCTCGACGACCTCGTCGAACTTGTGCCAGTTTTCCTGGCCGGCCATTTTCAGATGATAGATTTCGGCGGGGATCTTGGCTTCCCTGGCGATGTGGATCAGCTCGTCGACGGATTCGAGCAGCCGGTTGCCCTCGCTGCGCAAGTGCGAGGTGTACATGCCGCCATATTCGCCAGCAACCTTGGCGAGCTCGACGAGTTCCTCGGTGCTCGCGTAGAACGCCGGTGCATAGATGAGCGAGGTGCCGAGGCCCAGGGCGCCTTCCTCCATGGCCTCGCGGACTAGCTCGCGCATGCGTTCGAGTTCGTCGGGTTCGGGGGGGCGGTCCTCGTAGCCGAGTTCGTGGACGCGAACCGTGGTGGCGCCGACGAAGGAGGCAACGTTCGGAGAGACTCCCTTTTCGACCATGAATTCGAGGTATTCGCCGAGCGTCGTCCACTCGCCGGCCCAGCGAGGGTCGTAGTCGGCCTGCATCGCTTCGCTCAAAGGGCCTTCGGAGCGGCCTTCGCCGAACACTTCGAGGGTCACCCCCTGGCGGATGTTGCCTTGGCCGCGACCGTCGATGAGCAGCGACTTGGTCGCCCAACTGAGCATGTTGATGAAGCCGGGAGCGACCGCAAGCCCTTCGGCGTCGATGACGATGGCAGCGCTTCCCTCGAGTTCGCCGATGGCCGTGATGCGGTCTCCGCTGATGGCGATATCCGCGACGTATGGAGTGCCGCCGTTGCCATCGAGAATCAGGCCGTTGCTGATGAGCACGTCATGATCGGGCTGGCAGGCGGCGAGCAGGGCGACGAGCAGGCCGCCAAGCGGCAGCGCCGAAAGTTTCGAGAGAAAGAGCTTCGAGAGAAAGAGTCGCGAAGGAAGCTGGATGTTCATGGCAGGGGTTCCGGATGAGGCAGAGTCGCCATGATAACGCTCGAAGCGCCGAATGCGAATCGCCAGGACGCGCAAGCCGATTGCAACGGAGCAAGCTTTCGGCCATTCTCTAGGTTTTCCAATTCTCGCGTTCGAGGAGCAGCAGCATGAGCAGGGGAGCAAAAGGCTTGAATCGTCCGTCCGCCATCT
>RKSA01000115.1 GCA_007571115.1 Gammaproteobacteria bacterium | reverse complement strand
CTAATAGGGGTCTAATGGGGGTCTTATTGGGAGGGGCCAATGGGGGGCTTGTGCAGTTTGCCTGTGCTTTCGATTGAACCCCGGGGCGCGATATGGCAGAATCCGCCTTCTTCGTGGCTGCTCCGGCCGCGCGTTCGCAACGGCTTCACAACGACTTCACAACGGCTTCGCAACGTTCACAATGACAATAACGGCAATACCCGTCGAGCCTTCCCGTTTTCTCGGGCAAGCAAGTTGTCGGTTTCCATGGCAGGCCTCGGGCAAGGTTTCCGGGGCAGCGTCCACAGGGCGGAATCATGCGCGTTTCAGTCAGTAGCGCCGAAGGGCTCGAACGGAAGCTGACGATCGAGCTTCCCGCCGCAGTGGTCGATGCAAGCATCGACGAGCGGCTGCGCGAAACCGCCCGCGACGCGCAATTGAAAGGCTTCCGCAAGGGCAGGATTCCCCTGCATGTGGCCAGGCAGCGCTTCGGCCCCGGCATCCGCCAGAAAGTCATCAGCGAACTGATGAGCAGGAGCTGTGCCAAGGCGATCGAGCAGCAGGGGTTGCGGCCTGCGAACCAGCCGACGATCGAGTTGTCCAAGCCCGAAGCGGGCAAAGACTTGCGCTTCGTCGCGGTTTTCGAAGTCTTGCCGCAAGTCGAGCTTCCCGATTTCTCCGAGATCAGCTTCGAAGAGCTGACTGCGGAAATCACCGACGACGACATCGACAGCATGGTCGAGACCTTGCGCGAGCAACGCCAGTCCTGGGAGCTCGTGGAACGCGCCGCAGCCGAGCACGACATGGTCAATATCGATTTCGCCGGACGCATCGGCGGCGAGGCATTTCCAGGAGGCGAGGCGAAAAAGCGCAATGTGCTGCTCGGTTCCGGGCACATGATTCCAGGCTTCGAGGACGCCATCCAGGGCAGGTCGCCGGGAGAGCGCTTCACTTGCCAGTTGCAGATCCCCGAGGACTACGAGAACGACTCGTTCGCGGGGAAGGGCATCGAATTCGACATCACGCTCAACGAAGTCAGGGAGTCGCGCCTTCCCGAAGTCGATGAGCAGTTCTATCGCAGTTTCGGCGTCGGGCAGGGCATCGAGCAAGATAGCGAGCAAGGTAGCGAAAGAGACGGCGAACAAGATAGCGAACAGGACGCCGAGGCAAATGGCAAGAGCGGCATCGAGCAAGCCTTCCGCGAGAGAATCCGGCGCGACATGTACCGGGAGCTGCAAACCGCGCGCCGCAACCGCAGGAAAGAGAAGATCACCGAAGCCCTGGTCAAGCGAGTCGATCTTGCCTTGCCCGAGTCGATGGTCGCGGCGGAAACCGAGCGCCTGCGCTCCCATTTCGGCGGCGGCGCCGAACAGCACCCCGACGGGCAGCCCAGAGCTGCTGGCAACGCATTGCAACTGCCCGAAGAGCTGCTTCGGCAACGCGCCAGGCATGTGGTCACCATGCAACTGATCCTGGCCGAAATCGTTGCCACCACCGGGATGAAGGCGCATCCCGCCCGGGTTGTGGAGCGGATCGGCGAAATCGCCTCGAGCTACGAATCACCCCGCGATATCACTCGGTGGTATCATGAGGATCAGGAGCGGCTGTCGAGGATCGAGGCCATGGTGCTCGAGGACCAGCTCTTCGAGCATATCGCCAGCCAGACGGCATTGACCGAGAGGAAAGTCTCCTACAAGGAAGCGATTCGGGGCTGAGCGGGCGCCAAGGAACATCATTCAATGCAACAGTTTTCCCAGCCAGTTTCCCAGCCGGTGCGGTCGGCCCTCGTTCCCATTGTCGTCGAGAAGACTTCGCTGGGAGAGCGCTCCTACGACATTTTTTCCCGGCTGCTCAAGGAGCGCGTGATTTTCCTCACTGGCCCCATCGAAGACCACATGGCGAACCTGATCGTCGCGCAAATGCTGTTCCTCGAATCCGACAACCCCGACAAGGACATCCACCTCTACGTCAACTCCCCCGGAGGCTCGGTCAGTGCCGGCCTTTCGATCTACGACACGATGCAGTTCATTCGCCCCGACGTCAGCACCATGTGCGTCGGCCACGCAGCGAGCATGGGAGCGGTGCTGCTCGCCGGCGGCACCCCGGGAAAGCGCCTTGCCCTGCCGCATTCGCGGATCATGATCCACCAGCCGAGCGGCGGCGCCCAGGGCCAGGCCAGCGACATCGAGATCCAGGCCAACGAGATCATCAGGATCAGGAAAATCCTCAACCAGTTGCTTTCGCGCCATACCGGCAAGCACATCAAGACCATCGCCAGGGACACCGAGCGCGACCATTTCCTCGACGCCAGCGAGGCGCTCGCGTATGGGCTCGTCGATAAAGTTATCGAGAACCGGGTAGATAACAAGGCTAGGAAATAGCGGCGGCTCATGCGCAACGGAAGACGGGATCACTGAATCATGGCGAACAATCGTTATGGCAAGGGCGGCGGAGGCGAGCTGCTCAACTGCTCGTTCTGCGGCAAGTCCCAGCACGAGGTGCGCAAGCTGATCGCCGGGCCCCAGGTCTATGTCTGCAACGAGTGCGTCGATCTTTGCAACGACATCATTCGCGAGGAGAACGACGTCAAGGACGTCGGCTCGGCGAGCCGCAAGCTGCCGACTCCGCAAGACATCAAGCAGACCCTCGATGAATACGTCATCGGCCAGGAGAACGCGAAGAAAGTTCTCGCGGTGGCGGTGTACAACCACTACAAGAGGCTTCGCTCGGACCTGCCAGGCGCCGAGGTCGAGCTTGGCAAAAGCAATATCCTGATGATCGGCCCGACGGGAACGGGCAAGACCCTGCTCGCCCAGACCCTGGCGCGCCTGCTCGAAGTGCCTTTCACGATGGCCGACGCGACGACCTTGACCGAGGCCGGCTATGTCGGCGAGGACGTCGAGAACATCATCCAGAAACTGCTGCAGAAATGCGATTACGACGTCGATCGCGCCCAGATCGGCATCGTCTACATCGACGAGATCGACAAGCTGTCGCGCAAGTCGGACAATCCCTCGATCACCCGGGACGTTTCCGGCGAAGGCGTGCAGCAGGCCTTGCTCAAGCTGATCGAGGGCACCGTCGCCTCGGTTCCCCCCCAAGGGGGCCGCAAGCATCCGCAGCAGGAATTCCTGCAAGTCGATACCTCGAACATCCTGTTCATTTGCGGAGGCGCCTTCGCCGGTCTCGACAGGATCATCCGCGCCCGGTCGGAAAAATCGGGAATCGGCTTCACCGCCGAACTGCGCCCGACCGGCGACCAGAGCCAGCGCGGGGACACCCTGCGCGGAGTCGAGCCCGAAGATCTCATCAAGTACGGCCTGATTACCGAATTCGTCGGCAGGCTGCCAATGATCGCGACCCTCGACGAGCTCGACCTCGACATCCGCCTCGGCGTGCGGGCCGGACGCCCGCCGCGCGCGAACGGCAGGCGCAGATAGTCGTAAATCTCCGTTACGGTGCCGA
>RKSA01000104.1 GCA_007571115.1 Gammaproteobacteria bacterium | reverse complement strand
GGCGGTGCGGTCAATCTCGTCACCAAACGGCCGCAGTTCGCGCAGTTCGAGCGAACCGGCGACCAGCGGATGGGAGGCCTTTGGTTCACCTATGGCAGTTGGCAGCATCTTCGCGTCGAAGGCGACGTGCAAACGATTTTCGGCCAGGAGAGGAATCTTGGCGTTCGCCTCGTTGGCTTCGCCGAGGACAGCGAGAGCTTTCGCAAGACTGTCGAGACGAGCCGCCGCGGCTTCTATCCCTCGCTCACCTGGCGCGCCAGCGAAGACACGCGGGTGACCTACGAGCTCGAGCTGACCCGGCAGGATATCCCGTTTGACCGCGGAGTCGTCGCGCGCGACGGCGAACTCGGCTTCATGCCGATCGAGACCTTCGTCGGCGAGCCAGGCGACGGCCCGATCAAGACCGAAGTCACCGGGCACCAGTTCGAGGCGCAGCACAGCTTCTCCGACAACTGGAGCCTGCTCGCAGGGCTCGGCCTGCGCGACACCTCGTTCGCCGGCAATGCCGCCGAACCGAATTTCGGCAGCAGGCAGACCTTGCGGCTTGACGGCCGCACCCTGTCGCGCTTCCAGCGCTCGCGGAATTTCAACACCGAATACTTCGTGCTCCGGGGTGAGCTCGCCGGCCAGTTCGAAACGGGCGCCCTGCGCCACCGGCTGCTCGTGGGCGCCGACTACGACCGTTTCGAGAACGACCAGATCATTCTCCGCTACCGCCCGCCAGGGCTCGCAGCCGGCACCGACCTGAGCACCATCGACCTGGCGCCGTATCGCGCGCTCGACGTGCTCAACCCCGTGTACGGGCTCTATCCGCCACCGGCGCTAGGCCCGAACTGGGATCGCTTCGAAGTGCAAAAGGCCTGGGGAATCTACGTTCAGGACCAGATCGACGTCTCGGACAATCTGCAAATCCGCCTCGGCGGCAGGCTCGACGATTTCAGCCAGGAGTTCACGAATCGCCGCCCCAGTCCGCCGACGTTCACCGAGCAGTCCGATTCGAGGTTCTCGCCCCAGGTTGGCGCCGTCTACCTCGTCAATGACGGGCTCAGCGTGTTCGCGAGCTACGGCGAAGGTTTTCGCCAGCTTACCGGCGCCGATTACCAGGGCAACCAGTTCGAGCCGAACAAGACCCGCTCGACCGAAGCTGGAGCGAAAATCGATCTGGGCCACTATTTGGCTGACATCACCGGTTCGGCGACCCTGGCCGCTTTCACGATCAGGCAAAGCAATATCCTCGTCTATGACGATCGCCCCGAAGCATCGGTCGGGTTCTATCTCAGGCCCGCCGGTGAAGCCCGCAGCAACGGCTTCGAGCTCGACCTCGACGCGCAATTGCCAGGCGCCGTCAACCTGTGGCTCTCGTATGCCTACGTCAACGCCGAATACACCAACAACAGCGCCGACGCGAACTTCGTCGCCGAAATCAAGGCCGGCGATCCACTCATCAATGTTCCCGAGCAGCAGTTCAACGTGCAAGTCAGCAGGAGCTTCCAGTTCAACGGCGCCAATGCCACCCTGGGCGGCGGCTTCCTGCACGTCGGCGAGCGCCTGGGCCAGACCGCGACCGATTTCTTCCTGCCGAGCTACACTGCGGCCCGGGCCTTCGCCGAAGTCGAGATCATCGACCGGACCACGCTGCGCCTCGATATCGACAACCTGTTCGACACCGAGTTCTACACCAACTCCTTCGCCGACGTATGGGTGGAACCCGGAGCGCCGCTTCGCTATCGCCTCACGCTAGCCGTCGACCTCTGAGCGCAACCAGGAAGCGTGGCCCGGCGCCACTACTGATCGCCACAGCGCGCAAAACACCATGAAAATCGGATGTCATCCATCCGATTTTCATGGTAGCCTCGCGCAATGAAAGTCTCTCGCAACGCCTTGCTGGCGCGAATCCGTGCCTCCCTCGCGCGCAATCCGGTAACGGTGCTCACCGGCCCCCGCCAGTCGGGCAAGACGACGCTGGCCCGAGTGCTGCTCGCCGAGGATTCGCCAAACTACTTCGATCTCGAGGATCCCATCAGCCTGGCCCGTCTCGATGAGCCCAGAACCTCGCTGGAGCGCCTCGAAGGCCTGGTCGTCATCGACGAAGTGCAAAGGCGCCCCGAGCTGTTCCCGGTGCTTCGCGTGCTCGCCGACCGCGCTGGGCAACCCGCGCACTTCCTGATTCTCGGCAGCGCCTCCGGCGAACTCATGCGGCAAAGCTCCGAGACGCTTGCAGGGCGCATCGAGCGAATCGAAATCGGCGGATTCACGCTCGCCGAGCTCGGCGCAAACGCCGCTGAAACGCTCTGGCATCGGGGAGGGCTTCCGCGCGCGTACCTGGCGGGCAGCGAGCGCGACAGCATCGCTTGGCGCAAGCAGTTCGTGCAAACGCTGCTCGAGCGGGATTTCCCGCAATGGGGCCAAAGGGTTTCGGCGACGGCGCTGCTGCGGTTCTGGACGATGGTCGCGCACTATCACGGCCGCATCTGGAACGCCGCCACCCCCGCCAGCGCCCTCGGCGTCGCCCCGGCCACCGTGCGCCGCTATCTTGACTTGCTTTCCGATGCCTTGATGGTTCGCCAATTGCAGCCCTGGCACGCCAATCTGCGCAAGCGCCAGGTCAAGTCGCCCAAGGTCTACGTTCGCGACAGCGGCCTGCTGCACCAGTTGCTCGGTATCGACACCGATCGCGCGCGCCTTTGTCATCCGCTGCTCGGCGCATCCTGGGAAGGCTTCGTCATCGAGCAAACGCTCGCCACCGAGCCCCACGACGAAGCCTGGTTCTGGGCCACGCACCAGGGCGCCGAGCTCGACCTGTTGCTGCGCCGGGGCGACCAGCTTCTCGGAGTCGAGTGCAAGCGCGCCGACGCGCCGAGAATGACGCCGTCAATCCGCATCGCCCTCGAAGACCTCGGCCTGCAGCGACTCGCCGTCATCTACCCAGGCGCCAAGCGCTACCCGCTCGGCGAATCCGCAGAAGCCGTGCCCCTCGCAACCCTGGCCGAACCCGGCAGCCTGTTCACCTGACCGTTTCGGCACCCCGATCCCCTCCTTGCGCGAATATTTCGCCGACATCGCCAACCAAATAAGTCGTGTGTTGCAAACAATTAAAACCGGACAGTTTATTTGTTCTCTACACAAGCCGGCACAGGCTCTTGCGTCGTCGCTGTGCGCTGCTATACTGGGCTTTCGTTGACGTGACGGGGATCCGTGATGAAGAAGGTAGGTGTTCGGCTCAAGTCCGATGACTCCAAGATCGATCTTACGCCCATGCTCGATGTGGTGTTCATTTTGCTGATCTTTTTCGTCGTCACGGCGACGTTCCTTTCCGAGACCGCGATCAGCGCGGCGAGCAGCGACAATGACAACGACCAGCCGCCTCCCGAGCAGGAGGTCGAGAGCCGCAACATCCTGTTCGAGATCGGGCCGAACAACGAGATCATCCTCAACCGCAACCCGCGGCCGATCATCCAGACGCAGATCCGCTCGAACATCGACCGGCTGCG
>RKSA01000140.1 GCA_007571115.1 Gammaproteobacteria bacterium | reverse complement strand
CTCCCGCAGCCATCGCCAACACCACCGCTTCGCTGACCGCACCCGGTCCGCCGGGGGCGAACAGCGTCGGCGGTACGCCGAGCAGGCACTGCTTGGCCTCGTTCGAATACGTCACCAGGCCGCAGTCGAACCAGGCCGAACTCCCCGGAACCGAGGTCACGACCTCGGCAAGCTGCCCGCCGGTACACGATTCCGCAGTCACCAGCAGCAAGTTGCGCACCAGCAAGCGCTCCCCCAACTGCACGGCGAGTTTTCCCAGATGGCAGGCTTGCGTCATGTCGATTCCTCGCAAGGGCTGGCATGGCAATGCAAGCTACCAGAACTGCCCCCGAATTGCCCGCCGGGGCAAACATGACCAGGGGAGGACTTGCAAAACCCATCAACCTCGCAACAGGAAGCTGCGCTTCCTGCCGGCTTCGCCGACCAGGCTTCTCCCCCCACCAGCGCGATGGAGGAGGGCAGACGTTGGGGCAGGAAAAAACCTGTAGAATTTGCGGCTTTGCAATGGGCCTGCCCGCTTTGACCGAACTTGCTTCACATACGCCGATGATGCGCCAGTACCTGCGCATCAAGGCGCAGCATCGCGACAGCCTGCTGCTGTACCAGATGGGGGACTTCTTCGAGCTGTTCCATGGTGACGCTGCGGAGGCTGCTGCGGTGCTTGACATCGCGCTGACCGCGCGGGGCAAGTCGGCCGGCAAGCCGATCCCGATGTGCGGAATCCCCTGCCATTCGGCCGAGCGCTACCTGGCGCGGCTCGTCGAGGCCGGCAAGTCGGTCGCGATTTGCGAACAGATCGGCAACCCCAGCGAAAGCAAGGGGCCGGTGCGGCGCGAGGTCACGCGAATCCTGACTCCTGGCACGATCAGCGACGAGGCCCTGCTCGATTCGCGGCGCGACAACAGCCTGCTCGCGATCTGCGCCAGCGACGACGGCAGCGAAGCCTTCGGCCTCGCCGTCGCCGATGTCAGCAGCGGCCGCTTCGTCCTGTCCGAATCGCGAGGCAGGGAGGCGCTGGCGAACGAACTCGAACGGCTGCGGCCTGCCGAGATCCTGCTTCCCGAAACGCTTTCGCAGCTCGATTCGCTCGTGCAGCATCCGGCGATGCGGCCGCGGCCCGAATGGGAGTTCGAACTCGAAAGCGCGTTGCAGGCACTGAAGCGGCAGTTCGGCGTCAGCGACCTCGAGGCGGTCGGCGATCTCGGCGCCGACCAGGACGGCGAGCTGAAGCCGGCACTTCGAGCCGCCGGCTGCCTGCTGCAATACCTGCGCGAGACCCAGCGCGCCGAGCTGCCGCATTTGCAGGGCCTGCGAGTCGAACGGCAGGGGGATAGCGTCATTCTCGATGCCGTCAGCCGCCGCAATCTGGAAATCGACGTCAACCTCGGCGGAGGCCGCGAGCACACGCTGTGCTCGGTGCTCGACCGCTGTGCCACACCGATGGGCTCGAGGCTGCTGTCGCGCTGGCTGAGCCGCCCTCTGCGCGACCGGCAGGCGCTGCTCGAGCGGCAGGATGCGGTGAGCGCGCTTCGCGAGAACTACCATTTCGAGACGCTCGGCGAGGCGCTCGGCGAAGCCGGCGACCTCGAGCGAATTCTCGCGCGGCTCGGGCTGCGTTCGGCGCGACCGCGGGACCTGTCGCGCTTGCAGACCGCCCTCGAATGCCTGCCCGGCGTGCAAGAGCGGCTCGCGGGCTTGCAGACCGCGCATTTGCGCAAGCTCGCCGGGCGAGTCGGCGAATTTCCCGCCGAGCTGGCGCTGCTGCAAAGCGCGCTCAAGGAGGAACCGGCCCAGGTAATTCGCGAAGGCGGGGTGATCGCTGCGGGGCACGACGCCGAGCTCGACCGCCTGCGCGACCTCGGCAGCAATGCCGGCGACTACCTGGTCAAGCTCGAGCAGCGCGAACGGCAGCGAACCGGCCTGAGCACCTTGAAGGTCGGCTTCAATCGCGTACACGGCTACTACATCGAGATCAGCAAGGCGCAGTCGGCAAGCAGCATTCCCGCCGAATACATGCGTCGGCAGACGCTGAAAAACGCCGAACGCTACGTCACTCCCGAATTGAAAACCTTCGAGGACCAGGCTCTCAGCGCCAAAAGCAAGGCGCTGGCCCGGGAAAAGGAGCTCTATGAGGCCTTGCTCGACAGCCTCGCCGAGCGCCTGCCAGCGCTGCTCGCCTGCGCCGCAGCGCTCGCCGAACTCGACGTGCTGAACAATTTCGCCGAACGCGCCACGAGCCTCGAATACGCCAGGCCGCAGTTGCGCGATGCGCCGGGGATCGAGATCAGCGGCGGCCGCCACCCCGTGGTGGAACAGGTGGCGGGCCAGGACTTCGTCGCCAACGACGTGTTCATGGATGGGCAGAACACGATGCTCGTCATCACCGGCCCCAACATGGGAGGCAAATCGACCTACATGCGGCAAACCGCGCTGATTGTGCTGCTCGCGCTGTGCGGAAGCTGCGTTCCGGCCCGGGCTGCGTCGATCGGGCCCATCGACCGGATCTTCACGCGGATCGGCGCCGGCGACGACCTCGCCGGCGGCCGCTCGACGTTCATGGTCGAAATGATCGAGACCGCCAGCATCCTGCATCATGCCACCGCGCAAAGCCTCGTGCTGATGGACGAAATCGGCCGCGGCACGAGCACCTTCGATGGGCTGGCGCTCGCCTGGGCGGTCGCGGTGCATATCGCCGGCAAGGTCGGCGCCTTCACGCTGTTTGCGACGCACTATTTCGAATTGACGGCCTTGGCCGGGCAATACCCCGGCATTCTCAACGTGCATCTCGACGCCGCCGAGCACGAGACGGGAATCGTGCTGCTGCATTCGGTGAAGCCGGGGCCGGCGAGCCGCAGCTATGGCTTGCAGGTCGCGCAGCTCGCGGGAATTCCGGCGAGCGTCATCGGCCAGGCCAAGGGCAAGCTCGGGCAGCTCGAGGCCGAGCGGCAGCGAGGCGCCATGAGCGCTGCACAAAGCGCTTCAGTTGACCGGCAAATTGCATTAGAATTCACTCCCGAGCCGCAAGAGGAAGCAAGGCATCCGGCCCTTGAGCTGCTCGAACAGATCGACCCCGACTCGCTGAGCGCCAGGCAAGCGCTCGATGCGCTCTACGCACTGAAAGCGAAGCTGCCGGATTGACGATTGACGCTCGCTGGAACTGGAACTGGCAGGCAGGGAATATTCATGACCTTTGTTGTTGGCGACAATTGCATTCGCTGCAAGCATACCGACTGCGTGGAAGTCTGCCCCGTGGACTGCTTCTACGAGGGCCCCAATTTCCTCGTCATCCATCCCGACGAGTGCATCGACTGCGCGCTGTGCGAGCCCGAATGCCCGGTCGATGCGATCTACGCCGAAGACGAATTGCCCGAAAGCCAGCAGCATTTTCTCGAGCTGAACGCCGAACTCGCCGAACAATGGCCGAACATCACAGAGAAGAAAGACCCGCTTCCCGACGCCGAGCAGTGGACCGACGTCAAGGACAAGCTGCAATACCTGCAACGTTAAGGCGCAGGCACCGAGCGGCCAGGGTCAGGGCAGCATCGCCGTCGGATCGACGAAAACACCGTCGCGCTGCAAGTTGAAGCGCACGATCGGCGGCTCGGCCCCTCCTGCCGCGAGCTCGACGATGGGCTGGCCTGCGGCGACCCGCTCGCCAGCAGCGACCAGGGCCTTGCCGACCTGGGTGTAGGCACTGAGAAAGCGGTCGTCGTGGCGGATGATGAGCAGGACTCCTGCGTCGTCGCCGAATGGCCTTGCGTAGACGACCTCGCCACCCTTGACCGCGATCACCGAACCCCCTGCCTCGCCCTCGATGTCGAGCCGCTTGTTGAGATCAGGCAGGTAATCGACCTTGCCACGCCGCGCCAGCGGCCAGCGCCAGCTCTCCGGAGAGGCCGTTGCCGAGGCGTTGCCGGAAGCCGGCCCGGCCTGGGGCGGCTCGCTTGCGGGCGCAGCGGCAAGCTCTTCGCCGATCGCGCCTCGTTGAATGCCTGCGCCGGGCGTGGCGGGGGCGGCAATGGCCACCGCAGCGCTCTCTTCCGCGAGCGGCACCGGCGCCAGCGAGAGCTCCTGGCCGACATAGATCGTGTAGGGAGGCGCCAGATCATTGGCAGCGGCGATTTGCCGGTAGTCGACTCCGTACAGATAGGCGATGGCGTACAGCGAATCGCCTTCGCGGACCCGATGCGCCGCTGGCAACTCGCCGTCGAGCTCCTGCCCGGCGATTTCCGCGAGCGAGGGAAAGGTGATCTCGCCTTCGGCGTGGACGATTTCCGGTTCGGAGGTCACAAGCGCCACGCCTTCCTCGCGAATCGGCGCCCCCGGAGTCGCGCCACAGGCGGCGAGCACGGCGGGCAGGCCGAAGCAGGCCAAGGCGGGCCAGACGCGATTCAGGCGAGTCATTTCGATATCATCCCGGGAAAATGTCGAACCTGGCACGTTCAGTGCTGCTCGTTCAGTGCTGCTCGTTCAGTGATTGTATCGTCAATCGCCGCCGCGACTGAAGAACTCCGCAGAGCGCCCCCGGCGCGCCAGCAAGGTCAGCGCAAAACCCAGGCACAGCGAGGCGAGGCTGACGAACAGCAAGGGATCGCGCCCCGACAGCTCGAGATACTCGAAGGGCCAGGCGGCAGAGCCATCGAGCAGGTCGAGCCCGTCTGCTCCTTCGCCAGCGACCCGCCAAGGCCACAGGACGATGACCGAGCTCGCCAACATGCCCCGAATGAAGCCATAGGTCGGCTCGCGGCTGCTGCGCAGCAGCCAGGCGATGATCCGCGCAGTCAGCAATGCGCCGATCGCGCAGCCGCAGAGAAAAACGAGCAGCACCGGGATTTCCAGCCCGGCGAGGGCGGTCAGCATGCGCGGGTAGGCACCGAGCAGCAGCAGGATGAAAGCCCCGGAAAGCCCGGGCAGCAGCATCGCGCTGACCGCGATCATGCCGCAAAAGAACAAGTATGCCAGCGAAGGCTCGACTTCGCCCGGGCTCGCAAGGGACACGAGCAGCACGAACAGTGCGCCGGCGAAGGCTGCCAGTGCATTGCGCCAGTCGCCCAGGGAGGCTTCGTCGCGCAGATCGACGAGCGTCGCGACGATCAGGCCGATGAAAAAGGCGCGCAGGGGTTCGGGCCAGTGCTCGGCAAGCCACACGATCAGGTTGGCGCCGAGCAGCAGGCCGCTGGCGATTCCCAAACCGAGCAATAGAAGGAATGTTCCGTCGACGCTGCGCCAACACGCCTTCCAGTCGCCGCGACAGAACAGCAGCGCTGCCTCGGCGCTGATGGCGCGAATCGCGAGGATGATCCGGTCATAAATGCGCACCGTGACGGCGATCGTGCCTCCGGAGACGCCAGGCGCGACATCGCAGGCACCCATGACGAGTCCCTTGGCATAGACCTTGGCACAGACCTTGGCACAGACCTTGGCATGGACGAGCAGACGCCGCGCTGCCTGCCGGGGGATGCTCGCCATGGCGCCGGCTCAGTTCCTGACTCGGCCTTTCAGCAAGGGCACGAATCTGACGTGCTCGAGCATCCGGTTGACGAACTGGTCCTTGACCCGGGTGATGAGGCGCAGCTCCTGGCCGGCCTCGCCACCGACGGGAATCGCCAGCCGCCCGTTCGGGGCAAGTTGCGCGAGCAGCTCCTTCGGCACACCCAGGGGCGCAGCGGTGACGATGATCGCGTCGTAGGGGCTTTGCTCGGCGTAGCCGAGGCTGCCGTCGCCGTGGAGCAGATGCACGTTGTCGAGGCCGAGCAGGCGCAGGTTGGCGACGGCGCGGTCGTGCAGCGGCTTGATTCGCTCGATGCTGTGGACCTCTTCGGCGAGTGGCGCGATGATCGCGGTCTGATAGCCGCAGCCGGTGCCGATTTCGAGGACTCGGCGAAGCGGCCCCGCAGCGAGCACTGCCTCGGTCATCCGCGCCACGACGTAGGGCTGGGAAATCGTCTGCCTGTAGCCGATATTGAGCGCGCGGTCCTCGTAGGAAAGGTGGGAAAACGCCTCGTCGACGAAAATGTGCCGCGGCGTTGCGCGCATGACGTCGAGCACTTCGCCGCTCTTGATGCCTTTTTTCGCGAGGCTGTTGACGAGCCGCTCCCGGGCGCGCCGCGAGGTCACGCCGATGCCGTCAAGATGCAAGTTCGGTTTTTCGTTCGATTCCATCAATTCGGTGACCTCCAGGTCATTCTGGCGCTGGCGGGAACGCGAAGCCGCGATTTGCCGCCGCATGTTCCATATCGGCAGCCTTGGCGCAAGCTAGATGCCATGGGCGCCCTGCCCTTCGCGGCGCCGCTCGGGGCCTCCGGCCCCGGCTTCGAGATTCTCGATCAGGCACAGTTCCCTGAGCAGGCTCGTGGCATAGCTGCCCCGGCAGAGCGTGAAATGCAGTGTCAGCTCGCCTGCGCAAGCCTCGGACCACTCCCAGCGCAGACCGCGAGGCGCAAAACGCAAAGGCCTGCGCGAGCTTTCGACTCCCTGGCCGGATAGCCAGCTTATCGTTCGGGAATGCCGCGCGAGCGCCGCCTGCTCGAAATCGGCAGCATCGCCTTGCACGGCGTGTCTTGCCTTCCTCGCAGCAGCGCCCGGCAGGGGGCCGGTGATGTGGATGTCGAGCTGCTCGAGCCGCTGCTGCAAGCGCTCGTCCCAGCTCCCTTGCCGGGGAACGAACAGCCTTCCCGAGCCGTCGAGGCTGAGCACGTCGCCGCCAAGGAAGCAATTCCAGTTGCCTTCGGCAAGGCGCGCCGCGAGGGCCTGGTTGAACAGCCAGGCCCTCGCGGCAGAATAGAGCCTTGCCCGCGCGGTTCGCGAAAGCCGCGCCGGGTCTTCGCCAGCTTCGCCGGCGAGCTGCTCGACCTGGGCCACGTTGGCGAAGGACTTGCCGAACCGCTGCGGGCCGAAATAGTTCGGAACTCCTTGCCCCTCGAGTCGGCGCAGCCTCGTTTCGAGCTCGCCCCGGTCGCCGCAGAATTCGCGCAGACGAACGACGAAATGATTGGCGCGGTGGCTGCCGATGCGAATCTTGCGCTCGTTGCGCTCGAGCGCCAGGATTCGCAACTGTGCGTCCTCGGCTTCGTGCAGGCGCGATTCGGCCTCCCGGGGAAGGCGCAGGCTGAACCACTGGCTCGTTCGCGCGCGCCGGTCCTTCATTCCGGCATAGCCGATATCGACCTGGCCCAGACCCGTCGCAGCGCCAAGACGCGCCGCAGCCTCGGTGGTCGTCAAGTCGATTTTCTCGATTTTCGCGCAAACATGCTCGCCAGATCCCGAGCAGGCGAAACCGAGCTCTTCGCTGACCTGGAAGTCATCGAACCCGACCTTCCACAGCGCCGAGGCGCCCGGGGCTGGCAAAAGCCGCGCGAGCTCGCGCCACTGGCTCGCGAACAGACTGGCACGATCGTCAGGCATCGGGGCCGAGCAATGCCACTGCATGGCAGGCCATTCCCTCTTCGCGGCCGAGATGGCCCATTCCTTCGGTGGTCGTCGCCTTGAGATTGATGCGGTCGGCGCCGAGCCCCGTCAAGGAGGCAAGGCTGCTGCGCATCGCGCTGGCATGGGGGGCGAGTTTCGGTGCCTGGGCGATCACGGTGATGTCGAGGTTGATCAGCCGCAGCCCCCGCTTTGCGGCTTCGCGCAGTGCGGCTTGCAGGATGATCGCACTCGAGATTCCGGCGAGGCTCGCATCGCTGTCGGGGAAGAGCTGGCCGATATCGCCGGCCGCTGCGGCGCCGAGAACGGCATCGCTGAGCGCGTGCAGAACGAGGTCACCGTCGGAATGCGCGAGCAAGCTCCGGCACTCGGGCAGTTGCACTGCCGCGAGCCGCAGCGGGCGCTGCGGGTCGTAGGCATCGGCAAAGCGATGCGCATCGAAGCCGTGGCCGATTCGCAACTGCTCAAGATTCATCGATGTTTCCTGCCATCTTGCCTGCCATTGCCTGCTCGTGCCGCGATGATCGCACTGGCGAGATCGAGGTCATCCGCCTGGGTGATCTTGACATTGTCCTTGGCGCAATCGACGATCCGCACTTCGTTCCCCGCAGCGAGCACCGCTGCTGCGTCGTCGGCATGGGTGATTGCGGCGGCTTCGGCCTGGCGCAAGGCGCCAAGCAAAACGCCATGGCGAAACATCTGCGGGGTCGCAGCGTTCCAGCAGTCGCGCCGTTCGACGTCGCCGAGCACTGCCATCGTCTCCGAAACTCGTTTCAGCGCATTGTCCGCAGGCCAGCCGAGAATCGCGCCGCTAGCCTCGCTTCTTCGAGCAATCCCGAGCAGTTTGCCGAGGTCATCAGTGCGCAGGCAGGGGCGCGCTGCGTCGTGCACGAGCACCCAGTCATCGGCCTCGGCGCGGCCTTCCAGGGCGAGCAGCGCCTGCAAGACCGAGCGCTGCCTCGAAGCTCCGCCGACACAGGTCTCGATTCGCGATTCCGCGTCGATGGCGAGGCTCGGCCAATGGCGGTCGTCAGCGTCGAGCGCCACCACGAGCGCGCGCAGGGGAGCTTGCTGCAGAGCCTTGATCGACCAGCAGATGACCGGCCTGCCTGCGAGCGGCAAGTACTGCTTGGGAACGTCGCCACCGAAGCGGCGACCGCTGCCAGCAGCCGCAATCACTCCCCAAAAGTTCATCGCCGGGCCGCTCAGCAAGGCTGGGTCAATCGACGACGATGTAGAAGGTCTCGCCTTCGCGAATCATGCCAAGCTCCTCCCGGGCGCGCTCCTCGACGGCCTCGAGCCCGTGCTTGAGATCCAGCGCCTCGACTTCGAGCTCGCGGTTTTGCTCGCGCAGCCCATCGATGATCTCGCGCTGCCGTTCGGCCTCGGCCTGACGCGAGCGCAGGGCGAGATGGCCGTCCTCGCCGAGCCAGTACTGCCACTGGAGCCAGACGAGGATCGCTCCGCAGGCGAGCAGCAGCACCCTTGTCCAGTTCATGTCCAGCTCATGCTCCAAAACGCGACAGCGCGGTGGCCGCGCCATAGCGCGCATCCTCGCCGAGCTGCTCGTGAATCCGCAACAGGCGGTTGTACTTGGCGACCCTGTCGGTACGGCACAGCGAGCCGGTCTTGATCTGCCCGGCGGCGACGCCGACCGCGAGATCGGCGATGGTGCTGTCCTCGGTCTCTCCCGAGCGGTGCGAGATGACGACGCCGTAACGGGCTTCCCTGGCGATGCGAATCGTCGCCAGGGTCTCGCTGAGGCTGCCGATCTGGTTGAACTTGATCAAGATCGCGTTACCGACGTGCTCGTCGATCCCTCTTTGCAGAAGCGCCGCATTGGTGACGAACAAATCGTCGCCCACCAACTGGATTGTATCGCCCAGCCGCGCCGACAGTTGAGTCCAGCCCTGCCAGTCGCTTTCGTCCATGGCGTCCTCGATCGACAGAATCGGATAGTTCGCGCAAAGCCCGGCGAGATACTCGACAAAGGCTTCAGCATCGCAGGACTTGCCTTCGCCGCGCAATTCGTAGCGACCTTCGCGATAAAACTCCGAAGCGGCGCAGTCGAGGGCGAGATGGACGTCGCCGCCAGGGCGGTAGCCGGCGAGCTCGATGGCGTTGACGATGGCGTCGAGGGCTGCGGCGTTCGAGGGAAGATCGGGAGCGAAACCGCCTTCGTCGCCAACCGCGGTATTACAGCCGCGTTTTTTCAGCACCGACTTGAGCGCATGGAAAATCTCGACTCCACAGCGCAACGCCTCAGGGAAATCGTCGGCGCCCGTGGGCTGGATCATGAATTCCTGGATATCGACGTTGTTGTCGGCATGTTCGCCGCCGTTGATGATGTTCATCATCGGCACGGGCAGACTGAACCCGCCCTTCCAGTCGGCGAGCCCGGCGATATGCTCGTGTAGCGGCACGCTGCGGCTTTGGCTCGCGGCGCGAGCCGCT
>RKSA01000195.1 GCA_007571115.1 Gammaproteobacteria bacterium | reverse complement strand
GACTTCGAGGACTGGCTCATTCCCGCGATCATCAACGATTTCGCCAAGAACGAGAAAGCGCGGCTCGAATCCAACAACGCCCGGGTGGAGCAGATGCGCGATTCCTTCATTCGCGGGGTCGACTGGGATAATCAGGTCGCCGAACTCGAACGAATGGGCCAGCTCGGCCGCGAAGACGTGGTGGCGGTGGCGAATCGCTATTTCGGCGACAGCTATGCCGTGGTCAGGCAGGTCAATGCCCAGCACGAAGTGCCGATGGTGGAAAAGCCCATCATCGACCCGGTGCAGATCGATCCGACCCGGCAGTCGCAATTCGCTGCCGAGGTGCTCGCGATGGAGTACGATCCCATCGAGCCGGCATTCATCGAGGCCGACCGCGACTACCGGGTGCTCCAGCTCGCCGAAGGCGTGGAGCTGCATTACGTTGCCAATCCGCTCAACGACCTGTTCAGCTTTTCCATCGACATCGACGCAGGTTCCGAGGAAATCGGCGAGCTGGGCCTCGCTGCGTCCTTGATGGAAGTTGCCGGCAGCGCCTCGATGAGCAACGAGGAGCTGCAAAAGGCCTGGTATCGCATGGGCAGCGACTTCAGCTTCCGGGCGGCGGAAAACTCTTCGAGCTTCGATCTTTCGGGCCTCGACGAGAGCTTCGAGGATAGCCTCGCCCTGATGCTCGAGCTGGTGCGCTCGCCGAGTTCCGATCAGGAGACCCTGGAGCAATTGCAAGGAATCGCGCTCAAGTTCCGGGATGACCGGCGCCAGTCGCCTCCGGCGATCGCCAGCGCACTCTATCTGTACAACCGCTACGGCGAGCAGTCGCCGCTGCTCGAAGAGATGAGCAGCGAGGAAATCAGGCAGGCGCAGCTCGGCGAGCTGCTCGCCTTGCCGGCGAGCCTGCTCGGCTACGAGCAGAGCATCTCCTATGCCGGTTCGTTGCCCCTCGAGGAAGTCGCGACGATTCTGCGCCGCCATCTGTCCCTCGATGACGAGCTGCTGCCTCCTCCCGAATACCGCTTCCGCCGGGCGCGGGAAATCGATTCGACCGAGCTGTACGTCGTCGATCAGCAAACCGCCCAGGCCCAGGTGCGGATCGAGTTTGCCGACGGCGTTTTCGACGAAAGAGACCATGTGCCGGCGTCCTTGTACTCGAACTATTTCGGCAGGGGAATGTCGAGCGTGGTGTTCCAGGAATTGCGCGAAGCCCGGGCGCTCGCGTATGCGGCTGGAGCGTTTTACAACCAGGGCAGCCGCCTCGGCGACAAGAACCTCATGATTGGCGTCATCGGCACCCAGACCGACAAGACCGCCGACGCCCTCGAAGCCTTCATTGGCCTGATCGACGAAATGCCCGTCTCGACCGAGCGTTTCGACGAGGCGCGCGATGCCCAGCTCAATCGCTACCGAACTTCGAGGCTGAGTTACCGCGAAATCACCGATGCCGTGCGAGGCTGGCAGCGGCGCGGCCTCGAAGGCGATCCGCGTCGCCAGCGCTATGCCGAATTGCAGCAGGCGACGATCGACGACCTGCTGCAATTCCAGCAGCAGCGAATCAAGGACCAGCCCAAGCTCATTTCCATCGTCGGCGATCTTGACGTGATCGACGAGGAGGAACTCGAATCGTTCGGCAGTGTCCAACAGGTGCAAATCGACGACTTGTTCGTTGACTGATCATCGACTGGTCATCGACTGAAAACCGTAACTGAAAACCGCATTCGATAGCAGGCTCTCTTGACGGCCCCATGAGCAGAATCGACCCCGTCCTGCGCGTGCAGGGCCTGTGCAAACGCCATGGCGAGGTCGACGTCCTGCGTGGCGTCGACCTGCAACTGCCTGCTGCCGCCGTGCTCGGGCTCGTCGGCCTGAACGGCTCGGGCAAGACCACGACGATCGAATGCCTGCTCGGCTTGCAAGGGTTTCATGCTGGCGATGTGTCGGTGCTCGGGCGCCGTCCCAGGGATCTGTACCGCTTGCAAGGCGAGGTCGTTGCGATTTTCGACACGCCGAGCGTGGCGCCGCATCTGACCGTGCGCCAATGCCTCGAACACGCCAGGCTGCTCTGCCCGAGGCCCGTTCGCGGCTGCGCCGAAGTCGAGGGCCTGCTCGGACTTGAAGGCTATTCGCGGCATCGCATCAGGCAGTTGTCCCTCGGCAACCGGCGGCGAGTCTCGATCGCCCAGGCATTGCTCGGCGAACCGAAGCTGATCGTGCTCGACGAGCCTTTCAATGGCCTCGATGCCGGAGGAGTCGACCAGGTGCTCGAACTGATCGCCGAACTGAACCGGCAAAGCGGAACGGCCTTTCTGCTTTCCAGCCATCAACTGCCGTACCTCGAACGCGTTTGCAGCCATTTCGCGATTCTTCACGACGGGGGCATCGCCGCTAGCGGCGAGCTGCCAGAGCTGCTCGCAGATTCGGCAGCGCGGGTAGTCTTGCACAGCAGCGAGCCGCAACTCGCCCTCGAGGCGCTCGCTGGCGACAAGCGCGTTGCGGTATGCGGGGGCAGCGCTGACGAAGGCGCAAGCGAAAGCATCGAGCTGCGCCTGCTTGACAACTGGAGAAGCGACGAGCTCGTTGCCCTGCTCGTCGAACGCGGCGTTCCCGTTTGCGAATTGATCCGGCAACGCGCCTCCCTCGAGCAGTTGTTCCGCGAACTGACCGCCGGAGAGCCGCAATGAGCAATCTGCTGGCGGCCTTGCGCCTCGAACTGTTCCTCTCTCGCCATAGCCTGGCGGCGAAGGTCGTGGTGCTGCTGCCGGCCCTTGTCTGCCTGGCGCGGCTGCTACTGGTGCGGCTCAACCAGGCCGGCGAGCAGGCCCGCGCCGGGCTGATCGGCGCCGATGCCTTCGAGCTGGCCCAGGCGCAAAACGCCTACGGGCATTTCGTCGATGGCGCCAATACCGGCCTTGCGATCCTTGCGCTGCTGCTCGCCACGGTCGCCGCCTGGGATTTCAGCAACGAGCGCGATGTCGGCTCGATCCGCCACGTGCTGATTCGCCGCGCCAGCCGCAGCGACATCGTTCTCGCCAAGTTGCTGCGGCTGCATCTGCTAGGCGTTTTCGCGTTGCTGCTGCTGGGCCTCGGCGCCTGGGGAGGCAGCGCCTTGCTCTGGGATTACGGCCCCGTCGTCGAGGACGGCTTCGAGCTGATCAGCGAGCCGGAAATCCTTGGCGAAATCCATCTTGGCCTGCTCATGGCGGTGCTGCCGCTGCCGGCGGTGATCTGCTTCGGCATGCTGGTTTCGCTTGCTGCCCAGTCGGCGACCCAGGCCGTCACCATGGCGCTTGGCGCGACCCTGGCCATGGACGTCTTCAAGTCCCTGCTCGGCGAGCGCGCCTGGTACCTGTACGCCAATTTTCATCCGTCGCTGCTCGATCAGTCGTATCTGCGCGAGGTTTCCCGGCTCGTGCGAGGCTTTTCCGACGTGCTCGTCGAGGAGCGCTTTTTCGTTTTCAACACCTGGATTCCGGCGCTCTGGGTGGTGTTGCTCGTCGCTGCGGCCCTGCTCGTCGTGG
>RKSA01000110.1 GCA_007571115.1 Gammaproteobacteria bacterium | reverse complement strand
GATCACTCCCCCTCAAGGGGCAGACGTTGGGGCTTCGTTCGGGATTGCTCGATGTTCCGTGGAAGTCATCCCGCTAGCAAACGATTCGCGCCTTCGCTATCATCCCCTGCGTTCAGGCTTCTTTAGGGATAGTCCGCAGAGCCGATGGGGCGTTTTGCAGGGCAAGCGAGGTTTCGAGTGCGAATCATGAAGGAAACGAAAGTCGTCAAAGTCCTCGTGGTGGATGACGAGGAAGATCTGGAACTGTTGATCCGGCAGAAGTTCCGGCGGCGGATTCGCAGTGGCGAACTCGAGTTCATGTTCGCTCACAACGGCAAGGAGGGCTTGCTCAGGCTCGCGCAGAACCGCGACATCCACCTGGTCTTCTCCGACATCAACATGCCGGTGATGGATGGCCTGACCATGCTGCATCAGTTGGCCGAAGCCGACCTCGACGTGCAGGCGGTCATCGTCTCCGCCTACGGCGACATGGGCAACATCCGCACCGCGATGAATCGCGGCGCCTTCGATTTCCTCACCAAGCCGATCGACTTCAAGGATCTCGAAGCGACCCTGGAAAAGGGCATCGCCCACGTGCGCAGCTTGCAGGCGTCGCTGGAAACCCGCGACAAGCTGATCTCGATCAAGCGCGAGCTCGAAGTCGCCAGCCAGGTGCAGATGTCATCGCTGCCCGAGCCCTTGCCGGAAAATCCCCATTACCAGCTCAAGGCGCTCATCTATCCGGCCAAGGAAGTCGGCGGCGATTTCTACGACTACATCCAGCTCGACAAGCATCGCCTGGCACTGGTGATTGCCGACGTGGCAGGCAAGGGAATCCCCGCAGCGCTGTTCGCCATGGTGACCCGGGCCCTGCTCAAGTCGATGACCGACCAATGCGACACGCCGGCGAAGGCCCTCGCCTCGGTTAACGCGCAATTGTGCGACGGCAACGATAGCTGCGTGTTCATCACGCTGTTCCTGGGAGTGCTCGACACGCGTTCGGGAGCGTTCAAGTACTCCAACGCAGGGCACAATCCGCCGCGCCTGCTGCGCAGCAATGGCGAACTCGAAGTCGTCGCGCCGACGGGAAACCTCGTGCTCGGCATCGACCCCGACCACGAATACGGCAACCTCGAAATCGCGCTGGATCCGGGCGACACGCTGGTTCTGTATACCGACGGCGTCACCGAAGCCGAAAACGAGCAGGAAGAGGAATACCAGGAAACGCGGCTCGACGAGTTGCTGCAGGCATCCCAGGGGATCGAGCCCGAGGCGGTTGCCGACAAGATCGTCTCGTCGGTTCGCGAATTCGCCGGCGATGCTGACCAGTCCGACGACATCACCTGTGTCGTGGCGCGCTTCCTGCGAAGGCGCGAATCATGAGCGAGCGGCCTCTGGCGGGCCTGCTGTTGTTCGCGGCCTTGCTGGGCATCGCCGGAAAAAGCCTCGCTGCGGACGCGCCGAACACGGCGCCCGAACCGGCCGTCGTGTTCGGTCAGTCGGCGGCGCTCGAAGGTCCGGCCCGCGAACTCGGGCAGGGAATGCGGCTCGGCATTGCAGCAGCGTTCGGCGAGGTCAACGAGGCCGGCGGAGTGTACGGACGCAGGCTCGAACTGATTTCCCTCGACGACGGCTACGAGCCCGAGGCGGCGATCCGCAACACGCGCAGGCTGATTTCGGTGGAGAAGGTGTTCGCCCTGATCGGGCCGGTGGGGACGCCGACTTCGGCAGCGGCCCAGCCGATCACCACCGAAGCCGGAGTTCCCTACATCGGCGCCTTCACCGGCGCCGAATTTCTGCGCGACGCTGCGGCATTGCCGAACGTCGTCAATCTGCGTGCCTCGTATTTCCAGGAAACCGAGGAAATGGCGCTGCGGCTCGTCGCAGACCTGGGCCTCGACACGGTCAGCGTCTTTTACCAGGACGATTCCTACGGTCGCGCTGGCCTGGCCGGCCTGCGCAGGGCCGCAGTGATCCATGGTCTTGAAATCGACGTGGAGGCTTCCTATCCGCGCAACACCGAGGCGGTCAAGCTGCCCCTGCTCGACCTGCGACGGGCAGGCGCCGAAGCCGTCGTGGTCGTTGGCGCATACCAGCCGGTCTCGACGATGATTCGCTGGGCGCGGAAACTCAATTATTCGCCCCATTTCATCAATATCTCCTTCATCGGCAGCGAAGCGCTCGCACAGGCCCTCGGCGAGGATGGCGAAGGAGTCTACGTGACCCAGGTCGTGCCATTCCCCGAAGACACGAGCCTGCCCGTGGTCGCCGAATACCATTCGGCCTTGCGCCAGGCAGATCCGTCGGCGGTTCCGGGCTTCGTCTCCCTCGAAGGCTATCTTGCCGGGAGGCTGGCGATCGAGGGCCTGCGGCTTGCCGGTCCCGATCCGACCCGGGAGGCTTTCCTCAATGCGCTCAGAGAGGAGGAAGAGATCGACCTGTCGGGTTTCCCGCTCACTTTCGGCCCCGACGACAACCAGGGTTCCGACCAGGTCTACCTGACGATGATTAACGATCAAGGGGGCTATTCCTCGCTGGAGAGAATCGAGTCGAGATGAGCAAGCCCGAATCCGAGAACAAGGAACCGGCTGCGGAGAAGGTGTCGGAAACAGCGCCGGAAGCGGTGCCAGAAACAGCACCAGGCGCCGCCGGCGAAGGCGAGCAGCAGCGCCAGCGCAGCCGCCTCGCGGCCAGCGCCGCTCGCGGGGCTGCGCAAGTGAACTCGCGCGTGGAACAGGTCCGTGCGGCCCTTGCCCGGTCCTTCAGCCGGGCGCCAGGACTCTTCGCGGCGCTTGCCGAGCGCCTGCCGTGGGTCCGCGCTGCCCTTGCCCGGCTTTTCAGCCGGGTACAGGGGCTCTTGATGACGATCGCGGCGCGAATGACGCTGATCCTGTTCGGCAGCGTCGGGCTCGTCGCATTGGCGAGCGTGGTTGCCTGGTCGACATTGCAGTCGGCCTTGCAGTTCCAGTCGCGAATCGCCGACGTCGAAATGCCCAATATCGTCGAATCGGTGCAAGTCGCGCGCCAAACGAGCGTATTGGTGAATGGCGGCTTCCGCATCATTTCCGCCCAGACGCAGCAAGAGCACGAAGTTGGCTCCGAGATCGTCAAGCAGGGCGAGGCTGACCTCAAAGCGCTTATCGAGAATCTCGATTCGCGCTCGGAATTCGGCGCTGCCGCCGAACGGGTCGAGCAGCACCTGGCCGAGCTCGAGAGGCACCTCGGCTCGATCAGGAGAGCGACCTTCGCCAGGCTGCTGCTTCAGCGGAAGCTGGACGAGCATCGAGCCATACTGACCGAACTCAGCCGCGACATCGAATCCGCCCTCGCCGAGGTGATCGACGACCAGGGCTTCTATCTCGTCGAAGGCCTGAGAAGCCTTGAGGCGTCGCCGGCGCCGCTGGCGGTGCGCGCTTCGGAGAACGAGTTTTTCGTCTACCGCAACTTGACGAGGGTCAACCAGCAAGTCAATCTGGCGATCCTGCTGCTCGACGAAATGCTCATTCTCAACGACCGGCAGTTCCTGCCGCCCCTCGAGGAGCGATTCACCAGCGC
>RKSA01000029.1 GCA_007571115.1 Gammaproteobacteria bacterium | reverse complement strand
TTTCTCGTTTTCCCGCCCGGCAACCAAAGGCGGTATCTTGCCGCCAAAGCCCGGTGTGAACGGATTTTCCCTCACGCCCCCATCCGCCTTGCCGACCCTCCGCTTGAAACCGAACATCATCGATGCCTCCGTCGACCCGACTCCCCCGAGTCTACCACGAGAAACGCCCGCCCCCCGCAGGATGAACAGGTTCAGCGCCAGCAAAATCGCGGCGGCTTCGCTATAATCGGAGCTGTTGCGCCGTGCGCCCCGTTCACGGTGCCATTTTCCCGACTCGATGCGAATCAGCGGCGCGGCGCGGGATGAGACGTGAACGCCAGACTGAAACCATACGCAAAATGGCTGGGCCTGCTCGCTGCTGCCTGCCTGGCCGCCCTTTGCATGGTCGCTTCGGCCGCGTATCTCTACCTGGCGCCGCTGCTGCCGGCCGCCGAAACGTACCGCCACGTGCAGCTCGAAACGCCGCTGCGCATCTACACTTCCGATCTGCGGCTGATCGACGAGATCGGCAATCGCCGCGATCCCGTGGCATACGAGGATCTGCCCCAGATTCTCATCGATGCGCTGATCGCGACCGAGGACGTGCGCTTCCACTCGCATCCCGGGGTCGATGCGCAAAGCCTGCTGCGCGGGCTCTACGGCTTCATCACCGGCAACCGGCTTGGCGGCGGCAGCACGATCACCATGCAGCTCGCGAACAACCTGTCGTTCGACAGCGACAACGTCTACATGCGCAAGTTCAAGGAGATCCCCTTCGCGCTGCAGATCCAGCGGGAACTGACCAGGGAAGAGATCCTCACCTTGTACCTGAACACGATCTACTTCGGCGCCGGCGCCGACGGCATCGGCGCTGCCGCGCAAGTGTATTACGGCAAGCAGGTCAGCGACCTGAGCCTCGCCGAAGCGGCCATGATGATTTCGCTGCTGCCTTGCCCCTCGGCCTGCAATCCGCTGACCGCGCCGGAACGCGCCCTGGTGCGCCGCGAGACGCGTCTCGCCAACATGCTCAGGGAAGGAATGATTGGCGAGGCCGAATTCGAGCTCGCCAACGCCATGCCGGTCACCGCAAGCAGGCGCAGCCGCGACATCGAGATCCCGGCGCCCTACGTCGCCGAGATGGTTCGCCAGGAGCTGTACGGGCAATTCGGCGAGCAGGCCTATACCCAAGGCTTCGAAGTCATCACGAGCATCGATGGCGACAAGCAGTCGATCGCCAATGCGGCACTCGTCAACGGTCTGGAAAACCATTACGACCGTCGTCATGGCTATCGCGGCCCGGCGGCGAACTATCCTCCCGATCCATTGGCGCCCGAACGGCAGTGGCTGCAAGAGCTCGAAGGCGTTCCCGCCTACGGCAACCAGCTTCCGGCGATCGTCATCGCAGTGCAGTCGCGCTCCTTTGCCGCATTGATGCGAACCGGGGAAGTCGTCACGGTTCCCTGGGAAGGAATCCGCTGGGCCTACCGCTTCCGTGACCGCAACGAGGCGTGGCCGCCTCCCCAGGCCGCTGGCGACGTGGTCGCCGTCGGCGACCTGATCCGCGTTCGTCAGGTCGATGGCGCCTGGCAGCTCGGGCAGGTTCCCGACATCCAGGGAGCGCTTGTTTCGGTCTCTCCCAGCGACGGCTCGATTCTGGCGCTCGTCGGCGGCTACGATTTCCGCCTCAGCCAGGTGAACCGCGTCACCACGCCGCGGCCTCCGGGATCGAACTTCAAGCCGTTCCTCTACGCCGCAGCGCTGGCCAACGGCTATTCGCCGGCGAGCACGATCAATGACGCTCCCTTCACCCGCGGAGGCTATCGGCCCGGCAACTACGAGAACAATTTCCTCGGCCCGATCACGCTGCGCCATGCCCTGCGCGAATCGCGCAACGTTCCTGCGGTCCGCCTCTACGACCAGCTCGGCTCGGCCACCGTGTTGCCGTACATCGGCCTCTTCGGCTTTCCCACCGAGAGCTTTCCGGCCAACGACCTGACCGTCGCCCTCGGCAGCCAGGACACCCGTCCCCTCGACATCGTCGCCGGCTACGCGAGCATCGCCAATGGCGGCTTGCTCGTCAGGCCGTGGCTCGTGCAGCGCATCTCGAACCTTGCCGACGGCGTGATCTACAGCGCCGAATCGAGCCTCCCCTGCGAGGATTGCGTGACCGGGCCCGAACAGCACGCCGCGCCGCAACGAATCATCGACGAGCGCGTCGCATTCGTGCTCGGCTCGATGCTGCGTTCGGTCATCGAGAACGGCAGTGGCGCCAGGGTGCAACGGGAAATCGGCCGCTCCGACCTGATGGGCAAGACCGGCACCACCAATGGTCCGCAGGAATTGTGGTTTTCGGGTTTCAACCGCAATATCGCAACGACGGTGTTCGTCGGCTTCGACCAGCCCGAGCCTTTGGGAGAAAGAGAGCAGGGAGCGACCGTCGCGGTGCCGATCTGGATCGACTACATGAAACAGGTTCTGGCCGGTGAACCCGAACAGGGGCTGCCGCGCCCCGATGGCGTCGTCGACCGCCTCGTCGACCGCGCCAGCGGTGCGCCAGCGATGCCCGGCGACCCCGATGCGGTATTCGAGTATTTCCTCGCCGAGCACGCCCCCGAACTCGGCATCGGCACCGAGATGAGCGCTGATTCGGCAAGCGAAGAGCAGCAGCCGCTCAGCACGGAAACGATTTTCTGAGCTGTTGGCGCATGGCCTGGGCCGATCCGATCAGGCCCGGTGCGGCATGGCCCGGCCCGGACTGCCTCGACCCAGCCCGGCTTGACCGGCCCTGGAGTGCGGCTCTCAGATGCGGCGATTGCCGAAGCGCCGGTTGAAGCGATCAACCCTGCCGCCCGAGTCAAGAATCTTTTGCTTGCCGGTATAGAACGGATGGCACTGCGAGCAAACCTCGATCAGGATGTCCCGGCCCAGGGTCGACCGCGTCTCGATCACGTTGCCGCAACTGCAAGTCGCCTTGATTTGCGCGTATTGCGGATGAATGTCAGGCTTCATGGAGGTCTCGGATTTGTCGCCACTTGAAAGGGCGGGCATTCTAGCAGAGACTCGGCGCAAATCAAGGCTTCGCCTGCAAGCGTTGGTGATTGCGCACGACCTCGTCCATGATGCGGCGGAACACGTCGCGCACCAGGGCCGGGTCGAGGTTTCTCGCTTCGCTCAATGCGGCGAGGGTGCGCAGCTTTTCCTCCTCGCGGCGCGAGTCGAGGGCGTCGAGCTCGCGGCTCGCCTTGAGCAGGCCGACCTCGTGGGTCAGAGCGAAGCGCTCGCTGAGCAGCTCGACGATTGCCCGGTCGAGCGCGTCGATCCGGTCGCGGATGGCGATCAGTTCCTGGGGAATCGAGTCGGCGCCGCTCATTTCGGTGTTTCCTGCAATGTTCGCTGCCGCGAGTTGTCGGCTGGCGCTTTTGCACCTACCATGCCGCGACGTTGACTGTTCCGGTTTCATGCATGTCAGGCACCAGCGATTCCCATCAGCGCGAACGCGTCTTGCGCGTAGCGGTGCCTCGCCCTCTGCGGCGGCTGTTCGACTACTTGCCGCCAACGGGGCAGAAGGTTACAGGATTCCGCCCCGGCTGTCGCATCAAGGTTCCCTTCGGTCGCCATGTCGTCACCGGTTTTGTGGCGGGAACCAGCGAGCACAGCGCGATCGGCCGCGAGCAGCTCAAGCCGGCCCTCGCCATGCTCGATTCCAGGCCGTTGCTTCCCCCGGCCCTGCTTGAGCTCGTGCATTGGGCCGCCGACTACTACCAGCACCCCATTGGCGAAGTTTTCGCCACGGCCTTGCCGGCGCCCTTGCGCGAAGGCGCGCCGCTCCACGAGGAGGCTGAATTCTGGTCGGCAGCGGCGGCGAGCGCCGAGCAACTCCCCTCGCGAGCGCTGCGGCAACGGCAGTTGCTCGAATTCCTCATCGAGCGCGGCAGCGTAAGCCGTGCCGACCTCGCGCTAGCGGGCTTCAGCCCGGCCCTGCTGCGGCAACTGGCCGGCAAGGGGCTCGCCAGGGGGGAACTGAAGCGCTTGGATGAAGAGACGGATTGGGCGCGCCCGCAGCCGAATGCCACAATCCGGCCCGCAATGAACGACGACCAGGCCTCGGCAGTCGAGCGATTCCAGAAAGCCGGGCCAGGCTACCGCTGCGCCCTGCTCAACGGCATCACCGGCTCGGGAAAGACCGAAGTCTACATGCGCCTCATCGAGCAGGAACTCGCAGCCGGTCGGCAATGCCTCGTGCTCGTTCCCGAAATCGGCCTGACTCCGCAAACGATCGATCGCTTCGAGCAACGCTTCGCTGCGCCAGTGGCGGCGTTTCATTCGGGCCTGAACGGCAACGAGCGCCTGCGAGTCTGGCGGCGCGTGGCGGCGGGCGGCATCGCGATCGTGATCGGCACGCGTTCTGCGGTGTTCACTCCCATGGCGAGGCCAGGGCTGATCGTCATCGATGAAGAGCACGATTCATCCTTCAAGCAGCACGAGGGCCTGCGCTATTCGGCGCGGGATCTCGCGGTCATGCGCGCCCGCAAGGAGAACATCGGCATTGTGCTCGGCTCGGCAACGCCGAGCCTGGAAAGCTTCCGCAACGCCGAACTCGGCCGTTTCCTGCGCCTCGATCTGCCGCGGCGCGCCGGCGGCTCGCGGCCGGCGCTGCTGCGACCGCTCGACATCGCCAACCAGCCGCTTTCGGCAGGCATCTGCGAGCTGGCGATGATGAAGATCGCGCAGCATCTCGAAGCGGGCAACCAGGTGCTCGTTTTCGTCAACCGGCGTGGCTTCGCGCCGATCCTGCAATGCCCGCTGTGCGGCTGGACTTCGCAATGCGAGGATTGCAGCGTGTACCTGACGGTGCATTCCCAGCCGCCGTGTCAACGTTGCCACCATTGCGAGGCGAGGAGAGCGATTCCCAACCGCTGCCCGGTCTGCGGAAATTCCGACTTGCAAGTGTCGGGGCTCGGCACCCAGCAAGTCGAAGCGAATCTGGTCCGGGAATTTCCGGGCACGCCGGTGCTTCGCGTCGACCGCGACTCGACGCGGGGCAGGGACAGGTTCCGCAAGCTGCTCGCCCAGGTGATCCGGGGCGATCCCGCGATTCTGGTCGGCACCCAGATGCTCGCCAAAGGCCACCATTTCCCCGGCATCACCCTGGTGCTCGTCGTCGATGCCGACAACGGGCTGTTTTCGCCCGATTTCCGCGGCCAGGAACAGATGGCGCAACTTATCGTGCAGGTTGCAGGCCGAGCTGGTCGCAGCAGCGGGCGCCCGGGCGAAGTGCTCGTCCAGACCCGCCATGCGCGCCACGAGACGCTCAAGCGCATCATCGATTCGAGCTATTCGGAATTCGCCCAGCACTTGCTCGCAGAACGGCGCTCGGCCGTCATGCCGCCGTTTTCCCACCTCTGCCTGATTCGCGCCGAATGCCGCGACCGCGAGGCGGCATTGTCCTTCCTGCGGCGGGCGCGACGCGCGATCGAAACCCCCAGCGAGCAGCAGTTCGTGCATTGGACCGGCCCACTGCCGGCGCCACTCGAGAAACGCCAATCCCGCTACCGGATGCAGCTCCTGTTGCGCAGCCCGAGCCGGCCGCGCCTGCGCGCCGTGCTTGCCAGGCTCGTTGCCCAGCTTGACGAATCGGCAGCCCCGCGCGGGCTGCGCTGGCAGATCGATGTCGACCCCATCGACCTGCTGTGAAATCGCAGATGCATCAGTTCAGACAGATTGCCGAATTCCCCTGGCGTGATCGATCGGTTCAGCAGATTTCACGTGCCTTGCCGACACTGTACAATGCGGCTCGGGCAAGACGCTGTGGCAAGATCGTGTCCACAGTCCGTATCGCGGATTCCAGTAACAAACCAGGAAATCGTCGGCAAAATGGCAAGAGCGAGGAAAGGCAAATCCCGGATTTTCCCGATCGTGCTGCTGCTGTTGGCATTGGTGGCGGCGTCCGCGCTGTTCGTCTATCTGCTGTTTCTGCCGGGGAAGCCGGGGGCGAGCGGTGGCGCCGAAGGTGCTGGCAATTCCCCCAGCCCCCTGGAATTCGAGTTTTACGAGCGGCTGCGGGAAAACCTTGTCGAAGTCAACAGCTCGCCATCGGGCGATTCCGCCGCCGATCAGCAAGCGCCGACGCCAGAAGCCCGGGAGCTCGAACAGCTCGTCGAGCAATTGACTCCCCCCAGCGAGCCGCAGCCCGATGCTGCCACCGAGGCTCTTGACCAGCTTGTCAAAGACCTCGCCCAAGACTTCGCCCAAGAAATAGCCGAGCAACTCGAAACGCCCGTGCCGGATCGCGTTGCGCCGCCAGAGCCATTGCCGGCGCCTCCGGTCGAGCCCAAGCCGGTGGTGCTCGCCTCGCCAGCCCCCGACATCGCCCCGGGCCAGCCCGGCACGATCCTCCAGTCCGGCGCATTCCGGCAGCAGCGCCTCGCCGCCGCCGAACTCGAACGGCAACGCAGGCTCGGTCTCGACGTGCGAATCAGCGAACGGCCCGGGCAAGGCGGCCCGATGTTCCTCATCCAGTCAGGGCCCTATCCATCGCAGGAGAAGCTTGAAGAGGCCGAACTCGTCTATCGCGTTCACAACATCGCCACCGCGCGCCACCGGCAGCCTTGATCCGCGTTGCTGCCGTATGCGGCGCCGATATTGATTTTCCCGCCGCAACCCCAATCTCCAAGTTTCGGGCCGGTGTTTTCGCGCGTCTCTTCGCGCGTCCCTTCGGCCACACAGCCCAGCCACTGGAGCAGCGACTTGCAGCAATTCGACGGCACAACGGTCATTTCGGTTCGCCGCGGCGCCAATGTCGTGATTGGCAGCGACGGCCAGGTGAGCGTTTCGGGAACCGTGTTCAAGGGCAATGCCCGCAAGGTTCGCACCTTGTACAAGAACTCGGTGCTGGCAGGATTCGCCGGAGGCACCGCCGACGCATTCACCCTGTTCGAGCGCTTCGAGGCCCAGTTGGAGCAGCATCACGGCAAATTGCAGCGCGCCTCGGTGGAACTGGCGAAGCTATGGCGAACCGAGCGGGCCCTGCGCAGGCTCGAAGCGCTGCTGCTCGTGGCAGACCGCGAATCCTCCTTGCTCATCACCGGCAATGGCGACGTGATCGAGCCCGAGGACTCGATTCTGGCGATCGGCTCCGGAGGCAACTTCGCCTTGGCTGCCGCCCGGGCGCTGTACCGGCACACCGAGCTTGGCGCCCGGCAAATCGTCGAGCAAAGCCTCGGCATCGCTGCGGACATCTGCGTCTACACCAACCACAATCTCTGCATCGATGAATTGTCGCTGCCTGCCTGAGCGGCAGCCGATCGCACCGGGAGCCGTATCTGCATGTCCATGATGACGCCTAGAGAGATCACCTCGGAGCTCGACAAGCACATCGTCGGGCAGGACGACGCCAAGCGTGCCGTCGCCATCGCCTTGCGCAACCGCTGGCGGCGGCTGCGTCTCGACGACGACATGCGCAACGAGATCACGCCGAAGAACATCCTGATGATCGGCCCCACCGGGGTCGGCAAGACCGAGATCGCCAGGCGACTGGCGCGCCTCGCGCGCGCGCCGTTCATCAAGGTCGAGGCAACCAAGTTCACCGAGGTCGGCTACGTCGGCCGCGATGTCGAGTCGATCATCCGCGACCTCGTCGAGGCGGCGGTAAAGATGCTGCGCGAAGAGGAAGTCCGCAAGGTGCGAAGCCTGGCGATGGATCGCGCCGAAGAGCGCATTCTCGATGCATTGCTTCCCCACGCCAGAAATGACGAGGACGAGCAGCACAATTCCAGCGCCCGCCAGCTCTATCGCAAGAAATTGCGCGAAGGCGAGCTCGATCAGCGCGAGATCGAATTGCAGATTGCCGAGCAGCCGGCTGGAATCGAGATCATGGCGCCGCCAGGCCTCGAAGACATGACCAGTCAGTTGCAGACGATGCTTTCCAGCATGGGCAGCAACCGCAAGAAACTGCGACGCATGACGGTCATCGCGGCGCTGAAGTCGGTCACCGAGGAAGAGCAGGAAAAACTCCTCGACGACGAGGCGATTCGCCTCAAGGCCGTTGCAATCACCGAACAGACTGGAATCGTCTTTCTCGATGAAATCGACAAGGTGACCAACCAGCAGGAACTCACCGGCGCCTCGGTTTCCCGGGAAGGCGTGCAACGCGACCTGCTGCCGCTGATCGAAGGATCGACGGTCAAGACCAGGCACGGCATGGTGCGAACCGATCACATCCTGTTCATCGCCTCAGGCGCGTTTCATTTCTCCAAGCCTTCGGACCTGATCCCCGAGCTGCAAGGCCGGTTGCCGATCCGTGTCGAACTGCACGCGCTGTCGGTTGAGGATTTTGAGCGCATCCTCGAAGAGCCCGATGCTTCGCTCACCGAACAGTACCAGGCGCTGCTTGAAACCGATGGCCTCGCCCTGAAGTTCTCCAGCGACGGCATCCGCAAGATCGCCGAATTCGCCTGGAGCATCAACGAGCGAACCGAGAACATCGGTGCGCGGCGGCTGCATACCGTTATGGAACGGCTGCTCGAAGAGGTCTCTTTCGGCGCCCCCGACCTTGCCATCAGCAAGAACGGCGAATTGCGCATCGATGGCGGCTATGTCGAGAAGCAGCTCGCCAGCCTCGCCAAGGATGACGATCTGGCTCGCTATATCCTCTAGTTGCCGCAGCTCGCGGTTCCCGGCCACGTTGATCGAGCGTGACTTTGATGACCCGGATTCCAGCCAACATCATCTTGCACACCGATTCCTCGGTGCTCGAGATCGGCTATGCCGATGGCGCGGCTTGCAGCCTCGAAGCAGAGTTTCTCCGCGTGCATTCGCCTTCCGCCGAGGTTCGCGGCCATGGCCCGGGCCAGGAAAAGCTCGTCAGCGGCAAGAGAAAGGTTCGCCTGACCGGAGTCGAGCCGGTAGGCAACTACGCGATCAAGCTATCCTTCGACGACGGCCACGATACGGGAATCTATAGCTGGGACTACCTGTCCGAGCTGTGCTCGGGCAAGCGGCAGTTGTGGCGCGGATATCTCGAGCGCCTGCGCGAAGCCCGCGCCAGCCGGGATCCGGCCGGGCAGGGAGTCGAGGTGCTGCGCTTCCGCCCGCCTCCCGGTTGAGCAGAGGCACGAATCCCATGGCAGATCCAGGCAAGACCGCGAATTTCGGCTATCGCAAAGTGCCTTTCGCCGAACGGCAGGCCCGGGTCAACGAAGTGTTCGATTCGGTGGCGCGCCGCTACGACCTGATGAACGACCTCATCTCCCTCGGCAGCCATCGCCTCGTCAAGCGCTTCACCTTGCAACTGAGCGGCCTGCGTCCGGGCCACGCCGTGCTCGACCTTGCCGGCGGCACCGGCGACATGGCGATGCGTCTTGCGCCATTGACCGGCCCTGACGGCAAGGTCGTGCTTGCCGACATCAATGCCGACATGCTGCGCATCGCCCGGGACCGGATCATCGACCGGGGGCTCGCCTCGAGCATCGACATCGTGCAGCTCAACGGCGAGCAACTGCCTTTCGCCGAAAACAGCTTCGATTGCGTCTGCATCGCTTACGGATTGCGCAACATCACCGACCAGCCCGAGGCCCTGGCGGCGATGAACCGCGTGCTCAAGCCCGGCGGGCGAGTGCTCGTGCTCGAATTCTCCCGAGTCAACCATCCCGTGCTGAGGGGCGCCTACGACGCCTGGTCGGCGCTATGGCCCGCAGTCGGCAAACTCGTCACCGGCGACTCAAGCAGCTACCGCTACCTCGTCGAGTCGATCCGCGTCCATCCCGATCAGGAAACCTTGCTCGCGATGCTCGGCGAGGCAGGCTTCGAGCAATGCCGCTACCACAACGTCATCGACGGAGTCTGCGCCATCCACGTCGGCTACAAGCCTGCCACAACATCACTCACCCGGTCGCCGTTTCGAAGCTGACCAGCTTGCGCTTGTCGGCGTCGGTGTAGCCGCAGATCGTGGCGAAGGCCGGGTCGAGGGTGATGTCGTCGAGGTTGTTGAGCTCGGAGAACAGGCTGACCTTCGTGAACT
>RKSA01000198.1 GCA_007571115.1 Gammaproteobacteria bacterium | reverse complement strand
TGCCGAGGCGGTCGCGTCGGCGCCGGCGCCAGGCCCCTGGTACATCGTCGTGCCGACGGCATGGCCGCGCACGACGACGGCGTTGTCGACACCGCCGACTTCGGCGAGCAGCCAGCGCTTGCCGATCAGGGTCGGATGCACTCGCAGCTCGATTCCCTCGGCCGTGTGCCTGGCGATTCCGAGATGCTTGACGCGATAGCCGAGCTGCTCTGCGCAGGCGAGATCCTCAGGGGCCAGGTTGCTGATCCCCTCGATGTGCGTCGCCGAGAAGCGCAAGGGAATGCCGAAGGCGATCGAGGCCATGATCGCGAGCTTGTGCGCGGCGTCGATGCCATCGACATCGAAGCTCGGGTCGGCTTCGGCATAGCCGAGCCGCTGGGCTTCGGCGAGCACCTCCTCGAAGGCGCGCCCGCCAGCAGCCATTTCGCTGAGAATGTAGTTGCCGGTGCCGTTGATGATTCCCGCTAGCCAGTCGATGCGATTCGCTGCGAGCCCTTCGCGCAGCGCCTTGATGATGGGAATTCCTCCGGCGACGCTGCTTTCGTAGGCGAGGGTGACTCGGTGCCGCTCGGCGGTGGCGAACAGTTCGTTGCCGCGTTCGGCGATCAGCGCCTTGTTCGCGGTAACGACGTGCTTGCCGGCGGCGAGGGCCTCGCTGACGACGGCGAAGGCGGGGTCGAAGCCTCCCATGGTTTCGACGAGCACGTCCACGCTGTCATCGCGGACGATCGCTAAAGGGTCGCTGCCCAGGGTGATCGACGCATCGGCTTGCGCGATCTCCGGGCGCCGCGTCGCGACCCGGGTCACCTTGATCGCGCATCCGGCGCGGCGGGAAATCGCTGCCGCGTTGTCGCGCAGCAGGCGCAGGCTGCCTCCGCCAACGGTGCCAAGGCCGCAAATTCCCACGTTGACGCTTGCTGGTTTCAAGTCGGCAGTGATTCGATTTGTTGCAGGAATACGGGCAGCGTCATCAGCGGCTCAATCGATGCCCAGCATTGCCGCGAGCCGCGACACTTCGAGATAGCCCGGCACGAGGCTGCCGTCGGGAAGCAGCAGCGCCGGAGTTCCCTCGATTCCGAGTTCGTTGCCAAGGCCGTAATGCGCCAGGACCGGATGGTCGCAGTCACGCGCTGGAAGCCTCTGGCCGTTCTTCGCCTGGGTCAGGCTGCGCTGACGGTCGTCGGAGCACCATACCGAAATCATCTTCGCGTAGGCCTGGGAATTCGCCCCGCCGCGCGGGTAAGCAAGGTAGCGGATGCGGATTCCGCGCTCGAGCCACTGTTCGCGCTCTTCGTGCAATTGCCGACAGTAGCCGCAATCGACGTCGGTGAAGACCGTCACGGTCGCTTTCACCTCGCCCGGGGGCTCGAAAATGATCGCCTGCCCGTCGGGAACCGCGCCAACCTTGCGCAGCGCAGCGCGCTGGCGAGTCGCTTCGGACAGGTTGCGCAGGCCACCGGGGGTCGTCTGGTACATGTCGCCGGCGAACAGGTATTCGCCCGAAGCATCGACGTGCAGCAGCTCTCCGGTACTCAACTCGACTTCGTAGATCGTTGCCAGGCGCGTCGGTCTGATCGCGACGATCTCGATCCGGTTGCCCGAGGCCTGCACGAGGGACTTATCGAGCCGGTCACGCAGCGATTGCGTCTGCGCAGCCAGGGGACTCGCCAGCACAGCAGCGAGCAATACCGCGACGCCTGGAATCGCTGTCGCCTTGCTCGCCGCCCTGTTCACCACTACGAGGCTTCTCGTGGCTTCTTGCCGAGCTTTTCGGCGATTCGCGCGGCGCGCCCCGACAGGCCGCGCAGATAGTATAGCTTGGCTTGGCGGACGTCGCCGCGGCGTTTCACCTTGACCCCCGCGACCAGCGGGCTATACGTTTGGAAAGTTCGCTCGACTCCCACGCCGTGGGAAATCTTGCGCACGGTGAACGCCGAATTGAGGCCGCGGTTGCGCACGCCGATGACGACCCCCTCGAAAGCCTGCATCCGCTCGCGCTCGCCCTCCCTGATGCGAACTTGCACCACCACGGTGTCGCCAGGGCCAAATTCCGGCAGTTTCCTCTCCATCTGTTGCTGTTCGATCCGTTCGATGATCGTGTTCTTGCCCATGGTCTTCGCTCCTCGGACGCTGCGGCCCCCTGGCCGGGTTTCGCTCTAGTTCTCGGTCTTGCCGTTGCGGTATTCGTGCAACAGCTCCTGCTCGGTTTCGCTCAATTCGCGGCCAGCGAGCAAATCGGGCCGCTTGCGCCACGTCGTTCCCAGTTTCTGCTTGCGCCGCCAACGGCGGATCGCCTCGTGATCGCCGCTGAGCAACACTCTAGGAACCGCCTTGCCGACGATCTGCCGGGGCCGGGTGTATTCCGGGCCGAGCAGCAGGCCGTCGGCGAAACTGTCGTTTTCGGCGCTGTCCTCGTCGCCGAGCGCTCCCGGCACCAGGCGCAGCATCGCGTCGATCAGCGCCATCGCCGCGAGCTCGCCGCCACTGATGACGAAATCGCCCAGTGACAGCTCTTCATCGACCGCGCTATCGATGACCCGCTCGTCGATTCCCTGGTAGCGGCCGCAGAGCAATACCAGCTTTGGCAGCTTCGCCAGCCGCTCCACCGCCTCGTGGTCGAGCCGGCTGCCCTGGGGAGACAGGTACACCACCCTGCCTCGCTGTTGCTGCTGTGCCGCCGCCAGACTCGCGAGCAGCGGGCCGGTCTTCATCAGCATTCCTGGCCCGCCGCCAAAAGGCCGGTCATCGACCTTGCGATGCCGGTCTTCGGCGTAGTCGCGCGGGTTCCAGCAAACGAGCTTGGCGAGGCCCTGCCTGATCGCCCGGCCCGTCACTCCGCAATCGGTCACGGCAGCGAACATTTCCGGGAACAGCGTGACGACATCAATGCGCATGACGCGACCCAGACAGGCTAGGCAAGAAAGTCGGCGCCCCAATCGACATTGATCGTTCCGGCTTCCAGGTCGACCCGGCAGACGACTCGCGTCCAGACATACGGAATCAGCCGCTCGCGGTCATCGATGCTGCCCTGGGCTGGCGCGACGACCATCACGTCGTTGGCGCCAGTCTCGAACACGCTGCTGACGCGACCGAGATTCTCCCCGGCGAGGTTCACCACTGCAAGGCCCTGCAATTGCCGCCAATAATACTCCCCCGCATCGAGTTCCGGCAGTTCGTCCGCTACCACGTACACTTCAAGCCCGGTGAGGCGCCGCGCGAGCTCTGGCTCGTCATATCCTGCAAAATGCACGATCAGGCTGTCGCCTTGCCAGCGGCTGCCATCGATTCGCAACGACCCCGGTCCGTGTTCGGTCTCGACGTGCAACTCGGCAAATTCGAGGATATTCGCTGGCGGGCTCGTCGATGATTGCAGCCTTAGCCAGCCTTTGACGCCATGGGGCCGGCCGATTCTTCCCATGACGACGAGGGCCTGGGCTGCCTCGGCTCTCTCGGCTCTCTCGGCTCTCTCGCCAGTTTGCTGCGCCATTGCGCCTTGGGTCAACTCGCCGCAGGGGCTTGTTCAGCCTCGGACGCTTGCTCGGCGCCAGCCGCTGCTGCAGCTTCGGTGGCTTCCCCGGTACCGGCCGCCTCTGTGGCGGCAAGGGCTTCCGTGGCCTCGGCCGTTTCCGCAGCATCAGCCGCTTCCGCGACCGTTTCCGCAGCAGCGACGGCGCCTGCGGTGGCTGCGTCCTGAGCGAGTCGGGCGACTCTGGAAGTGATTTGCGCACCCTGGGACTTCCAATAGTCCATGCGTTGCAAATCGAGCCGCAGCCGCTCTTCGCGACCGCGAGCGACGGGATTGAAGAAACCGATGCGCTCGATGAACCGACCGTTGCGCGGCGCGCGCGCGTCGGCAACGGTGATGTGGTAGAACGGCTTCTTCTTCGCCCCGCCACGCGCCAGACGAATCGTTACCATAATCTGTTCCTGAATCTGTTCCTGCCTGCGATTTCAGCGCCCCGCCTCTGGCCATTCCCAGCCAAACGGCAAGCGCCGGACAAAAGGCGGCCATTCTACGCGAACTCGGCGAGCAATGAAAGCAATTTTTTTGCGCCTCGAACGAGACCACAACATCACTCCCCCCTTGAGGGGGAGTCGGCAAGGCAAGGGCGTCAGCCCGCAGGCGCGCCGGTGGGGGGAGTGATTTTATCCGGTGCCGGCTGATATCTGGCTTATCAGTTGTTGCATGCTGCGGCCTTTCATCTTGCGCATGGCTTTCTGCATGGTTTTGTACTGCTTGAGCAGCCGGTTCAGATCCTGGATCGATGTGCCGGAACCCTTGAGGATGCGGCGCTTGCGCGAGCCATTCAGGATCGCCGGATTGCTCCGCTCCCGGGGAGTCATCGAATCGATCACCGCTTCCATCCGGCGCAATAGCCGATCATCCGCCATGCTTGCCGCACCGGGCGGCAAGGCGCCGATTCCCGGCCCCGGCAGTTTATCGAGGATGCTCGAGAAACCGCCCATGTCGTGCATCTGGCGAAATTGATCGCGCATGTCCGCAAGGTCGAAGCCCCGGCCTTTCCTGACCTTGCGCGCAAGCCGTTCAGCCTTCTTGCGGTCGACCTCGCGCTCGGCCTGCTCGATCAGCGACAGCATGTCGCCCATTCCGAGAATGCGCGAGGCGATTCGTTGCGGATGGAAAGCTTCGAGGGCGTCGATTTTTTCGCCAACGCCGAGGAACTTGATCGGCTTGCCGGTGACCTGGCGGACCGACAGCGCCGCGCCGCCGCGCGCGTCGCCGTCGGCCTTGGTCAGGACGATGCCGGTCAGGGGCAGCGCCCTGCCGAAAATGCGCGCGGTATTCGCGGCGTCCTGGCCGGTCATCGAATCGACGACGAACAAGGTTTCGGCAGGTTCGAGGATTTCGTGCAGTTCGCGGATCTCGAGCATCATCGCGGCGTCGATGGCGAGCCGGCCCGCCGTATCGACGATGAGCACGTCGACAAAGCGCCTCTTCGCCTCGCGCAAGGCCTCGCTCGCGAGCACCGCCGCGCTGCGGCTTGCATCGGCAGCATGGAACTCGGCATCGACCTGGGCGGCAAGCGTTTCGAGTTGCCTGATCGCAGCCGGCCGATACACGTCGACGCTCGACAGCATGACGCTCTTCTGCTGCTCGCGCTTGAGCCATGCGGCGAGCTTCGCCGCTGTCGTGGTCTTGCCAGCGCCTTGCAGCCCCGCCATGAGGATGACCACGGGCGGAACCGCGCGCAGTTCCAGCCCGGCGTTCTCGCTGCCCATGATGGTCTCGAGTTCGAGCTGGACGATCCTGAGCAAGGTCTGGCCGGGATCGAGACCGCGGCCGATCTCCTCGCCGAGGGCCCGGGCATGGACCCGCTCGATGAAATCGGTGGCCACCGGCAAGGCGACATCGGCTTCGAGCAATGCGCGGCGAACGTCGAGCAAGGCCACCCGGATCTGGCTCTCATTCAGTGATGTCTTGCCGGTCAAGCCGCGAAACGTCGCGGCGAGCCGCTTGCTGAGATTGTCGAACACTGGCTGGCCCTCAAAACAAAGACCGCCAGTATAGCGGGCAACAATCCCAGGGGACAGTCGGCAGCTTCGTTCGAGGCGGAAGAACATCGCCAAAGCAGGTATTTATCAAAAATTGAAAAGAAATTGAAAGAAAATTGCAATGCATTTCACGCATTATGCTGGTACGCTACGGATTCTCGCGAAGACCGGTGAAAGATTCGGGGCTCGTTTTGAAAAGCTTGTTCGGGAAAAGCAATTGCAAAACCGTTTGCAAAATGAGGCTAAGCAAATGAACGAAGTTACTTTTCGACTGCAAGAACATTGCGCTTCGCGGCTCTGCCTCGCTGCGGCCGCGCCATTGCTTGCGTTGCTGGCGGCCGTGCCGCTCGCCGTCGCGGCTGCCGACGCCCCCGAGGTGAAGCGCCTGGTGCTTTCCAAATCGAGCGTCGCCCTGTCCGAGAATGGCGGCACGGCGACCTACGAAGTCACGCTCTCGGCAGCGCCGAGCGAGGATGTCACCGTGGCTGTGGCCGCATCGCCTGCGGCTTCGGTGTCCGCAGCCTCGCTCGTCTTCAGCGCTGGCAACTGGGACATCGCCCAGACCGTCACGGTCGGCAGTTTCGACGATTCCCGGCAGAACCCGGGCAACGTCCGCAACGCCACGATCAGCCACACGGCATCGAGCAGCGACTCCGGATACGACGGCCAGACCGCTACCGTGAACGCGCGGGTTCTCGACGACGAGACCGCAGCGGTCGAGGACTCGTTCCTTTCCACCGTGATGCTCGTGGAGCAATACCAGGATCATGATGGCCCCATGCCTCCCGCCGGCCGCCATCCCTATTGGGAAACCGGCCTCCTGACCAATGATGAACTCGCCGGCTACGTGACCATCGGCACCAGCCACATCAGGGTCAGGCTGCACTCCTTCGGCGTGGGCCATTGGGGTTCCGAGGCAGCCGAGCTGACCTTCAAGCTGAACGGCTCGCAATGGGACGGACAGGGAACTCATCTGCCGGACCCACTCGACAGCCAGGGCTTCATCGTCCAGCTCGACTTCGGCGATTCGTCGTTCCGCTCCCGGGCGGTGCGCCGGGGCGCGGCATTCTCCCGTTACGAAACCCTCGCCAACCCCCCAACGCTGCAGCTCGGCGGCATCCACGAGCTGCACCTGATCGACGCCACGCCGAAAGAGATCGAGATCCTGCGCGGCGACGGCTCGCTGACCGTGTCCTGGACCGACATCTCGATCGCCAGCGCCCACGAGCTGCGTTACCGCGAGTCTTCGGCCACCGGCTGGATCGACATTCCCGGCACCGAGACGAGTTCCCACACCATCACCGGCCTGAGCAACAGCAGCGCCTACGAGGTCCAGGTCGGAGCGGTCGTCGATGGCCATTCGTACTGGGCGACCCCGGTCGAGGTCGCGGCCAACCCCCTGCTTCTCTCCGCAACGGGCTTCGCCGTGCTCGAGCACGGCGGCACTGCAACCTGGACCGTGCGGCTCGCCGAGGCACCCGATGCCGAAGTCACTGTGGCGCTGGCTTCATCCAACGCCAATGCGGCTGCGGTGTCGCCGGCCTCGCTGACCTTCACGACCTTCAACTGGAACTCCGGGCAGACCGCCACCGTCAGCGGAATCGATGACAGCAGCCAGAACCCGGGCAACCGCCGCAATGTCACGATCAGCCACACCACGACAAGCAGCGCTAGCGGGAACAACGGCCAGCACGCCGCGCTTGGCGTCGTGGTTGTTGACGACGAGACCGCAGCGGTCGGCCACGCCTTCCTTTCGACCGTGATGCTGGCGGGAAGGGAGATTTTCCGCAGGGGAACCCACGTCGGCTACAAGGATGGCATGGCAGGCACGCCGATAGGCCTTTTGACGGCGACCCATCTGGGCGGCGCCGGCAGCGGCTTCCGCATCAGCGAATTCATCGAGAACAGTTCCAGCCCCGGCAGGCCCTATCTGTACTTTCACCACGGTGACGAGGAAGGGGTTGCCCTGCCCAGCCCGCTCAACGAGAAATTCATCATCCAGCTCGGTACCGGTCCATCTGCGGCGCGATGGCAGGCCAGGCCCCCCGCGCATTCGACCAGGAGCATCTGGTACGAACCCGTCGAGGGCAGTTCGCTGCATTTCGCCGAAGGCGGCATCTACGAACTGCATCTGCTCGACGTCACGCCGCAAGGCGTGGCGGCCGAATCCGGCGACAGCATGGCGACCGTGTCCTGGAACGGAGCGCCGATCGCCAGTTCGCACCAGGTCCGCTACAGGATTTCCTCGGCCATGGGCTGGACCGGCATCAGCGGCGATGAAACGAGCCCCCTGCAGATCCCGGGCCTGAGCAACGGCAGCTCCTACGAGGTTCAGGTTGGCGCGATCGTCGATGGCGACACGTACTGGGCAGCCCCCGTCGCGGTCACTCCCTCGAGCAAGGAGATCACGCTTTCCGCGACGAGCCGCACGGTCGTCGAGAACGGCGGCACGGCAACGTGGACGGTGCAGCTTTCCGTGGCGCCCACTGCCGATGTCATCGTGGCGCTGACTTCGTCGCTGGCGGCTGCGGCCACGGTGTCGCCAGCCTCGCTGAGCTTCACCGCAGCCAACTGGAACACGGCGCAAACCGTCACGCTCACCGGAGTTGACGACACCGCCCAGAATGCCGGCAACCGGCGCGACCTCGTCATCAGCCACACGAGCGCAAGTGCCGATGCCGAATACCGCAACCAGATCGCCGCCTTGAACGTTCGCGTGATCGACGACGATACCGAAGCCGTCCCAGGAGCGTTCTTCTCCGCCGTGATGCTTGCGGAGACGGGAATGCATGCCGGCTTCCCCGGAACCGGCTATGTTTCTGGCAGCTTCGGCATCCTGACGAACGATTCCCTGTCGGGAGCCGCGAGCGGCTACACGCTCCACGAGCTTTTCGATTTCGACGCGATCCCGGACCGGCCCCTGATGGAATTTCGCGATGGCATTGGCAATTCCGCCTATCTGCCAAGCCCTGTCGACGGCGAGTTCGTCATCCAGGTCGGCAGCGGGGCGACTGCGCAGCGCTGGCGAGCCGAAGACACGTTCAGCGGCACGCAGAAGTTCTATCATCCCGCCTCGGGGCAGTCGCCGCTGCCGTTCAGCGACGACACGATCTACGAGCTGCACCTGCTCGACGTCACGCCGCAGGGCGTGGCGGTCATGCCAGGCAACGGCACGCTGACGGTGTCGTGGACCGACACCGCCCTCGCCAGCGTCCACCACGTTCGCTACAAGGTGGCATCGGCTTCCGACTGGACCGACATCAGCGGCAGCGAAACGAGCGGCCACACAATCACCGGCCTGAGCAACGGCAGCAGCTACAGCATTCAGGCCGGTGCAGTCGTCGATGGCCACACCTACTGGGCGAACGCCGTCGAGGCCGTTCCCACGATCAAGACGATCACGCTTTCCGCAACGAGCCTCGCCGTGTTCGAGAATGGCGATAGCGCGACGTGGACGATACAGCCTTCCGAGGCGCCGAGCGCCGATGTCAGCGTGACGGTGTCGCTGTCCCCGGCTTCTGCCGCGACCTTGTCGATCGGCTCGACGGCTTTCGACAGCGTCGGGCTGGTTTTCACTCCCGGCAACTGGAATACCGCCCAGACCCTCACGGTGACTGGCGAGAACGACAGCGCCCAGAACCCGGGCAACGAGCGCCAGGTCACCATCACCCATGCCGCAACGAGTGCCGACAGCGGCTACAACGGCCAGCGCACCAGCCTGCGCGTTGCGGTGATCGACGACGAGGTCGATGCCGTCCCCGGCGCCTTCCTTTCCCTGGTGCTGCTCGCGGCGGACGACCCATTGAATTCCGCGCGGGCCGGATATCGGCTCAGCGACAGCGAGGCCTATGGCTCGGCGTCCAATGTCGGCCTGTCTGGCCCAGCCAGCGGCTACACGCTGACGGGGCTTCTGCATGACGAAGGCTTTGCCGGTCGTCCCTATCTGATCTTCATCGACGGCAGCGGCGCCCGGGCAGCGCTGCCGAGCCCCCTCGACGGCGGTTTCGTCATGCAGTTGGGTTCGGGCCAGTCGGCATTGCGCTGGCAGGCTGCACCGCGTGGCGGCAACCTGGGCTACCAGCTTGCCTCGGGAAGTAGCCTGTCGTTCAGCGGCGGCGAGGCCTACGAGCTGCACCTGCTCGATGTCACGCCGAACAACATCGCGATCGAACGGGGCGACGGCGCCGTGACCGTGACCTGGGCCGGCACGCCGATCGCCAGCGCCCACCAGCTTCGCTACAAGGCGCCCTCGGACAGCGACTGGACCGAGCCCTCCGGAGACGAGACGAGCGGCCACCAGATCACCGGCCTGACCAACAACACGACCTATGACGTCCAGGTCGGCGCGGTCGTTGCCGGCCACACGTACTGGGCGAATGCCGTTGCCGCAACGCCTTCGGTGAAGAGCATCGTGCTTTCGGCGACCAACCGGATCATGATCGAGAACACTCCCGGACACCACGACTACCAGGACTACCCCGGTGCCACAGGAACCTTCAGGCCGACT
>RKSA01000127.1 GCA_007571115.1 Gammaproteobacteria bacterium | reverse complement strand
ACTCCCGCGTTGTAGCGGGAAAAGGCGTCGTCCCAGATCCTCGCGTCGACTGCTGCATTGGTGGCTGCATCGTTGGGATCCCATTCCCACGCAGGCTTGCCCGGATCGAGCCCGTCGCGCCTGTGATGGAAAATCAGGTAGTTCTGCGCATCGATGTACAGCTCGTCGAGATATTCCCCGCCCTTGCGCACATTGACTCGCCAGTTCCAGAAATGCTCCTCGCGCTTCTCGAAACCGGGGATCGTATCGAGCTGCATCACGCCAAAGCCATCGCCGGGGCCATACAGCGGGTAGCCATCGCCGCCGAACTGCCGATGCGTGCTCTCCCGCCACGCCACCGCGACCTTCTCGATCTCGCCGTTGAAAGTCGTGACGATCTGCTCGGTCAGATTGCCGTTGGGAATTCCGGTGACTTCGGTCTCGAGCTCGGCGACCAGGGTCTCGACCGCCCCGCCGACATCGATTCCGAGCGTCACCGAGATGTTCAGCCTGCCCCCGCTAATCAGTTCGCCCCAGGGCAGCGCCCACGCATTGCTGAACGGCCCCCTCGTGCCGCCTTCCAGGGGCACGCGATGCACAAACGAGTGGCTGAAGGAGCGGCCCTCAGGCACTTTCTGCGACTTGATCAGGCTCGCCAGGGTCGCTCGCCACTCGAGGGAAACGATCTCGCAGGCATCGATCATGCTTCCGAGCTCGACCTGGAAACTCGCCGCAGGCATCGCCGGCGCCTTGCTCTGCCACAGCGGTCCGCTGCCAACGCGTGCGAGCGCAAGGCTTGGCGGCTGCCCGTCCGCAGTACACGCCACCGGCAACGGCCGCCAGGGCAGCGGGCAGTCTTGCGCATTCGCTCCGCCACCCGCCTCGCAGGCCATCGGAGAGGGTGCCGGCGGGGCTGGAGGTGGCACGCCGAGCACGGGGCCCGCATCGCAGTCTGCCGCATCGATGCATACCCGATTCCGCACATGGGCGAGCACGACGAGGATGTCGCGAGCGACTTCGGCCACTGAACCGGCATCCGGAACCGTGATCGGCGGGAAAACTCCCCGGTCGCGGTCTCGCAAGCCGTCGTCGAACACTCTTCCCACAAGAATGCCTTCGTTCCCGGCGCGAACGCCGAGGCCCCATTCGAGCCCTTGGGAGATTCGCAGCGCGTCGAGCGAGCCTCGCGCGATCCGCGCCGCAGTTCCGTATTGCGGATGCGTCAGATAGTCCGAGAGCAGCAGCGCGTGTTCGTGGAAGCCCGAATCGTCCCTCGTGGCGATTTGCGATGTCGCGCTGAACCGCACGCGGAACACCGCCCACAGGTTGGTTGCGGCAGGGTCGTCGTAGAGGTCGCGGATCGTTACCTTGTGCGGCTGCCAGTGGTAGGAAACATCCAAGTCGCTGGTCACTGAAACCAGGTCGGTCCAGTCGGCCTCGACATCGACGCACGCGCTGCGCAAGGCATTGCAGCCCCAGGCCTCGCGCTGAGCCGGAGTCAGTGCCACGGGCGCCAAGCTCGTTATCAAGCGGCCCGAAGGGTCGGCGAAGGCGACTGTTTCGCCGGCGATCAGCGCAGGAACCGATGCCAGCGGCGCGTTGTCGTCGAAATGGCCGGGAGCTTCGAGCCACGAGCGCAGCTCGCGGAAAAACCGCTTGCGGTCGTCGTCGAGCGTTGCCACTCCCGGAGGCAGCGCGCCGACCTGCCCCGGAGCGGGAACGAAAAGATCCTCAGCGCCGTCGATGTGCGAATCGAGGCCGTGCAGCAGCAGGTCGGCAAGCCCGTCGCCATTCAGGTCGTGCAAGCGCAGCACCGACGCGGGGATTTCTGCGAGTAGCTCGCCGATCTCCTCGTCGCTGCGGCCTTCCTCCTCGATGCGGAACGCGCCCGTCTCGCCCGGAACCAGGGCGAAGTCCCGCAGCAGCGACGCACTCGCGGGAGCGCGCACCAGGATGCCGACGCGTTCCTCGCCGCTTTGCCCGCCCTCGATCAGCACGCTCGTCGCGGCATGGCTATCGTTGAAACCCAAGCCAGGCACGGCGCCAGGGTCAATATTGGCTTCGAGATCGGTCACGGCCTCCCAGGCCAGGGTCTCCCAGGTCGTGCCGCCAATGCCGGTGCAACTGAAGTTTGCGGAATATGAACCCGGGGCGAAGGGGCCTGCCTCCCCCGAGGCGCTCGTTGGCAACTCGCTGCCTTGATAAGTGCAATATTGCGCGTCGCTGGCATGGTAGCTCCAGGAAACGAGCCCCGTGTCCGCAGCAACGCTGGCTGGCGCGACGCCAGCGGTGATGATCGGAGGGCCGACCACCTCCCAGCTCACCGTGTGCCAGGCGGTTCCCGTGGGGCCGGTGCAACTGAAACTCTCGGAATACGAACCTGGGACGAAGGGGCCGATCGTCCCCGAACCGCTCGTTGGCAGCCGCTCGCTTGCTGACGATGCAGCAGAGCCGCCATAGGTGCAGTATTGCGCATCCGTCGTGCTATAGCTCCAGGCGACGAGGCCTGTTTCCGCAGCGACCACTTCCGGGGTCACTTTCGCAGTGATGACCGGGGTCGCCTGCACCAGCCCGGCGCAACACGCCGAGCCGAACAGCAGCACGGCGGTCGCAGCGCGGAAGCGCGTTGCCGGGGCACGAAACGCTCGCGAAAGGCTCACCGGCCAGGGGGAGGACAAACGTCGCAAGAACGAGATCAAGCTTGCGCTCCCGCAGAACAGGCCAGGGAAGAACGAAGGCGCGGCAATCAATCGACCCCGAGCGGTGTCATGATCGCCTGATAGGCAAGCTGCCGCGACAGCGCGCGCATGTTGGGCACCCCCAGGCCCCATTGCTGGATCATTCCGACGACGATCAGCTCTTCGACGGGATCGATCCAGAACCACGTTCCGGCCGCACCGGCCCAGTAGTATTCGCCTGGGGAAAACGATTCGGCCTCGACCGGATCGGTAATCACGGCAAAACCGAGGCCAAACACCGTTCCGGGGGAACCGAAGATCGTGTCGGCCATCCCCCGGGGCAACTGGTTGCGCAGCATCAGTTCGACGGTCAGCGGCGCGAGGATTCGCGCGCCGTTCAGTTCGCCGCCGTTGAGCAGCATCTGGGTGAACTTCAGGTAGTCCATGGTGCTGGTGACGAGGCCGATGCCGCCGCTCTTGAGCACCGGATCGACAAAATAGTCGTTGCCGCCGCCGAACATTTCCTCGGCCACGAGGTTGCCTCCCTCGTCGTAGGTGTAGACCTGGGCAAAACGCTCGGCCTTGGAGGCGGGAACGTAGAAATCGGTGTCGTCCATGCCGAGCGGGCCGAAGAGCCGTTCGTCGAGGAAGTCGTCAAAAGCCTGGCCCGAGAGAACCTCGACCAGGTAGCTTTGCACATCGACCGCGACGCTGTAATGCCACATCGAGCCAGGCTGCTGCCGCAGCGGAATCGCGCCGAGCCGCGTGACCATTTCCTCCAGGGTAATGCCGCTATCGAGCAAATCGGCCTCGACGTACATCCGATCGATTTCGGACGCGGAAAAAATGCCATAGCTGAGCCCGCCGGTATGCGCCATCAGCTCGCGAATCGTCATCGGATGGTCGGC
>RKSA01000055.1 GCA_007571115.1 Gammaproteobacteria bacterium | reverse complement strand
AAAGAGGATGATCGAAGTATTGAAGCTGAACCATCCAGAGCTCAAAAAGGACCGGGAAGACATCCTCGTCGGTATCGATGGCGAAAACTTCGACTGGTTCGATTTCGTTGATCGTGAAAACGGAGTTGCGAGCTATGCCCACGTCGCCGGCGAGCGTCTCGGTGAGACCATCCCTTAGGCATCGGCCATCTAGACGACCCACTGGAAGCAAGGCCAAGCATGCGAACCAGCTCACCCGCTCGAGAGCAACACCAAGTGCTGATGCACTGGCCCTGAAGTTGCCCGTGATGCGTTGCAGTGCGCAAACGTCAGCTTTCTTTCGCCTGTTCCCCACACCTGCTGTCCTCCACACTGTTCTCTGCACCTGCTTGACACTGTTTCGCCTGCTGCCTAGCATGAAAGCCTGTTTGCGCGTCAGGCCGGATCGCGGCACGGCACGCCCCCGAAAATCCGGAAAACGCTTCCCGCTCTCATGTTCCCGAAGTTGCTGACGGCCATTGCGGACGACTTCGCGGCGGTAGACCGCACTATCGCCGAGCGCCTGCGTTCCCGGGTCGGGCTCGTGGAGAGCATCGGCCACTACATCGTCGAAGCCGGCGGCAAGCGGCTGCGACCGATCCTGACCTTGCTCGCGGCAAGAAGCTGCGGCATCGGCGACCAGCGCCACATCGAACTCGCCGCAGTCATCGAATTCATCCATACCGCCACCCTGCTCCATGACGACGTGGTGGACATGTCGACCTTGCGCCGCGGCCGCCCCACGGTCAATGCCGAATGGAACAGCGAAACCGGCGTGCTCGTCGGCGACTTCATCTATTCCCGAGCCTTCCAGTTGCTCGTCGATATCGGCGACATGGAAATCATGAAGATCATGGCCGACACGACCAACCGAATCGCCGAAGGCGAGGTGCAGCAACTGGTCAACAAGAACAACCCCGATCTCGACGAGGCCGCATACCTGCAAGTCATTCGCGACAAGACCGCGATCCTGTTCCAGTCCGCAGCCCAATGCGGCGCGCGGCTCGCCGGCGCACCGGCGGACGTCGAGCAGGCGCTGAAAAACCTTGGCCGGCATCTCGGCATGGCGTTCCAGTTGATCGATGACGTGCTCGACTTCGCCGGCGATCAGAATGCCATGGGCAAGAACATCGGCGACGACCTGCTCGACGGGACGCCGACCCTGCCCTTGCTGCACGCGATGCGCAGCGGCGGCAGCGAGGCCGAGCTGATCCGCTCGTGCATCGCCAACGCCGAAGTCCGCCAGGCGAACCTGCCTGAAGTCGTCGAGATCGTTCGCTGCAACGGCGCACTCGATTATGTGGCCGGATTGGCCAGATGCGAGGCCGACAAGGCGCTGGAGGCCCTCGGCAAACTGCCTGTTTCGGTCTATCGCGACTCGCTCGGGGAGATGATCGAGCTATCGGTCGAGCGCGAGGCCTGAGCGCTAGCGCGGGCGAAAGGTCTTGATGCCGCTGCGAACTTCGATGCTGAAGCCCTGGGCGGCGTTGTGCAGGATCGAGTCGTCGTCGATGATCCGCAGCTTGCGCTCGCTCGGCCGATAGATCGCCTCGTTCGATTTCAGCACTCGCGCGGCAGCGTCCCGTGCCTGCTGCGCACGCTCGAAATCGCCGAGTTGGGCATGGGCCGAAGCCAGGCCAAGATGAAAGTCCGGCTCGTGCTCCTTGAGCCGGATCGCCCGCTGGAAATGGTCCCGCGCACCTGCGAAATCACCCGATCGGTAGGCTCTTTGGCCCTGGGCGTACTGAAAATAGGGATTGCGCCTGTTGAAGCCGTCGATGATCCGCTCGTAGCGCCTGGCGAGCGCTTCGTCGCCGCGCTTGCGATACAGCTTGACCAGGTTGCTCACCGCGGTGGCATTGCCCTCATCGACGCGCAGGGCGTAGTGGTAGCTGAACTCGGCCATGGGCAAGTTGCCGAGCAGCTTGTACGCCGTTCCCAGATTGTTCCAGGCGTCGCTGTTGGCAGGATCGATGAACAGGGCATTCTTGACGTAGGCGAGGGCCTGCCCGGTTTCGCCGGCGACGAGCGCCTCGACTGCCAGGTTGTTGAAATGCAAGGCCCGGGCGGCGCTGTCGGAGATGGTCCGTTCGGTCAATTGCTGCAAGGCGATCTCGGGAGTGAAATCAACCACGTAATGGCGCCTCGCGGCAAGGCGGCCCGTGGCGTTGATATGCTGGCTGAGCACGAGCAGGCCGCCGCGGCGATCCCAGCTCGGCTGCACCTTGACGGTCTGGAATCTCGCGTCGACTCCGAGGTGCCGCGCCATCGCGACATACAGATTCATCACCGAAAGGCAATTGCCCTGCCGCGCGTGAAAGACCTCGGTCGCGGTGTGGGTCTTCCTGTCCGAATACTGGATGTTCAGATGGCTCTCGCCGTAAAGCAGTTCCTGCAAGGCGCTGACCCGATAGGCTTCGCTGCCGCGGTCAGGCCCGAGTTGCGCGTCGAGCCAATGCTTGATTTCCTCGTCGAGATGGAGCGGCGCGATTTCGGGGAAACGGTCTTCGCTCTGGTCGATGGCCTGGGCATAGAGCGCCGGGTCGAGAAGGTAGTCAGCATCAGGATCGACGCTCGCGCAGCCAGCCAGCAGCAGCAAGCAGCACCATGTCACCAGCCTGGATTTCCGCTTCATCTCGACATTCCTCCAGCAACATTCTACCGGAAACGGCGCGGCATCTGGCAATGGCAGGAGGTTTCGCAGGGAGGTTTCGCAGGGAGCTTCCAGGCTACATCGCGACGTAGTTGGGCCCGCCTCCACCTTCAGGAGCGACCCACTCGATGTTCTGCGCCGGATCCTTGATGTCGCAGGTCTTGCAATGCACGCAATTTTGCGCGTTGATGCGGAAATGTCTTGCCCCGCCTTCCTCGACGACTTCGTAGACTCCGGCCGGGCAGTAGCGCTGCGCAGGCTCGTCGTAGAGCGGCACGTTGACTGCCACGGGAATGCTTGCATCCTTGAGTTGCAGGTGGCAGGGCTGGTCTTCCTCGTGGTTCGTATTCGAGAGGTACACCGAGGACATCTTGTCGAAACTGAGCGCGCCGTCGGGCTTCGGATAGTCGATCCGCGCACTCTCCTTGGCCGACTTCAATTGGCAGTGATCCTCGCCCGGATTGCGCAGGGTGAATGGCAGGCCGCCAGCGAACACGTTGTGCTCGAGCCAGGTGAATGCGCTGCCGAGCCAGAAGCCGAACTTGTGGTAGGCGCCACCGAAGTTGCGCGCGCGATGCAACTCATCGTGCAGGGGCGAGTTGCGGAAACGTTCGCTGAAGTCGGTCTGGCGCGAATCGCTCGCCAAGGCGGCGAACAGCGAGTCGGCCGCCAGGATGCCGCTCTTGATCGCGGTGTGGCTGCCCTTGATCTTGGCCGGATTGAGCGTTCCCGCATCGCAACCAATCAGCAGGCCGCCCGGGAAACTCATCTCGGGAAGCGAATTGAGCCCTCCCTTGATGACTGCGCGAGCGCCATAGCCGATGCGCTTGCCGCCTTCGAGGTGGCGCTTGATGACGGGGTGGTGCTTGTAGCGCTGAAATTCGTCGAAGGGGCTGAGGTGCGGATTGGCGTAGCCAAGGTCGACGATAAGGCCGACAAAGACCTGGTGGTTCGCAGCATGGTAGAGAAAGCCGCCGCTCGTCGCCCCATGGCCTGGCCCGGTCATCGGCCAGCCTGCGGTGTGGACCACGAGCCCTTCCTGATGCCGGGTCGGATTGATTTCCCAGATTTCCTTGATGCCGATTCCGTAATGCTGCGGGTCGCGTCCCTTGGCCAGTTCGTGGTGCGAGATCGCTTCCTTGCCAAGATGGCCGCGGCATCCTTCGGCAAGAATCGTGAACTTGGCATGAAATTCGAAGCCGGGCTGCCAGGTCGCCTTGCGTTCGCCTTTGGCATCGACTCCCATGTCGCCGGTGGCGACGCCTGTGACGCGACCGGTATCGTCACGGAGCAGTTCGGTGGCGGCGAAGCCGGGGAAAATTTCCGCGCCGAGTTCGCTCGCCTGCTCGGCGAGCCAGCGACACAGCTTGCCGAGCGAAATGATGTAGTTGCCGTGATTGCGCATGGGCCGCGGCACGAGAAACTCGGGAAAGCGATACGAGCTGCGGCCCGAGCCGAGGTAGTAGACAAGATCGCCGGTGACGCGAGTATCGAGGGGGGCGCCGCGTTGCTGCCAGTCGGGGAACAGCGTTTGCAAGGCATCGGGCTCGAAAACGGCACCGGAAAGGATGTGCGCACCGACTTCGGCGCCTTTCTCGAGCACGCAGACCGAAATCTCGCGCCCTGCCTCCCGGGACAGTTGCAGCAGCCGACAAGCCGTGGCCAGCCCGGCTGGCCCGGCGCCGACGATCGCCACATCGACTTGCATCGATTCCCGGCTCATGAACTTCCCCCCTCCGGCTCGACGAGTGGTGGGTCTGGGTGGATTTGAACCACCGACCTCACCCTTATCAGGGGTGCGCTCTAACCAACTGAGCTACAGACCCGTCAGCGACGGTGCCCAAACGGGCAGGCGGGGCATTATAAGCGAATGGCGGCGATAGACAAGCGCAGCGAGGGAAGCAGAGCTTATGCATCGTCTTCGAGGAGCAGGTCGCGGGCGGTGTTGAGCTTTTTCGAGAAATAGTCCGAGCCGCCGCGATCGGGGTGGAATTTCTGCATCAGGCGGCGGTGCGCGCTGTTGATCTCGTCGCGGCTGGCGCCTTCTTCGAGGCCGAGAATTTCCAGGGCGAGCTGCCTCGTCATGGCGGTTTCGCCGGCGCTGTCGGCAGAGTTTTCGCGGCCTTCTGCGTCGTCGTGCCAACCCGGATGGTTGCGGTCGAGATACGCTTTGAGAACCTGGCGGGAATCGGCGTCGTGCTCGCATTCCTCGCGCAGTTGCAGCAACTCCGGCAATGCCATGCTGCTCAGCTTGCGACCGGAGAATTGCCCGAGCAGCACGGTTCCCTCGAGTTCGCCCGAGGCGTGATCGAGCGCCACGTCAAGATATTCGGTGCGCAGGCTGGAAGTCTTGCGCGGGGTCGTGGCGCCAGAGGCGATGCGGCTGCCAAGAATTTGCCAGAGCGGCAGCAAGCGCAAGGCTGCGGGAAGCATCCGCAGCAGGAACGCGCCGATGGCGCCTAGCGGGGCGAGAATCCAATGCACTGGCAGCTTGCCAAGCATGATGAGGGCACCGACCAGCAGCAGCGCGGCCATCACCACGAACAGGTAGCGATTCTGCCGGGCGTTGAACGAATAGCGCCGGCTGATCGCCTTGGCGACGTACCAGGCGGCAAAAGGCAGGGCGATCAACAAGAGCAGGCGAAAGATCATGAGCGGCATTCCATCATTCAGCCCCGTCACTCAGCGAAGCTGCCTTTCGAGCAATTGGACGCCCTGCCCCGAGCGCTTGCTGAAATCCTGCAAGGCAGCGAGACCTCCTGCGGCGAACACCGCCACGGCCTTGAGCAGCTCGCGCAACTGGCTGCCGCTGCTGGCGTCGAAAGTGCAGCAGGCGCCGCCGGCCAGTCGGGCAAGTTCGTCGAAGGCGCGGCGGGCGAGGGAGTCATGGCCTTCGTGAAACAGGAACAATGGCACTCGCAGCACGCCGAGTTCGCCGGCAAGCTGCGCCAGCGGGTCGAGATTTTCCTCCATGGCGTCGCCGACGTGAATCAGCGCCTTGACCTGCCTGCGGCGATGCTCGTCTCGGGCATGGGCGAGCAGGCGACCGATCTGGGTGGCGCCGGCGCGGCAACGGATCGTGCTCATCAATTCGAGCAGCGAACCGCCGTCAACGTGCCAGTCGCTGGCAAAGAACTCGCCGAATCCGCGGAAATAGCAAAGCTGCACATTGATGCCGCCGAGCTCCCGAGCCGCCTGGAACATCTCGGCCTGCTGCCTCGAAGCGATGTCCCAGGCGAATTCACGGCTCGCGGTGGCGTCGAGAGAGAAGATCAGCCTGGCATCGCCGCTGCTTTTCGGCGTCGCTGCCAGCTTGGCGAGGAAGGCATTCACGTCCTTCCCTGCCGCAGGCGCAGCAGCGCCAGGGCGGGCAGGCCGCAGCTTTCGCCCGGAGCGGAACAGTTCTTTCATGGCTTCCAGTATAGCCGGAAAGACCGCCGGGGGCGCTTCCGGCGCCTGGCTACGGCCCATGCAGCAAGTCTGGTGCGGACGGAGAGACTTGAACTCTCACATCTTTCGATACTAGAACCTAAATCTAGCGCGTCTGCCAATTCCGCCACGTCCGCGTCGATCGCTGCAAGCGCTGGGGCCCAAGGCCGCCCTGGGCGCCGGTGGGTTCCCCGGTGGCTATTGCGAGCTTCCCGGAGCGCTGGTCATGGCCTGCAAGGATTCGATCTGCTCCTGCAAGCTGAATAGCGTCTGATTGATCTGCAAGCGATGCGCGTTGACCGACTCCATCGACTGCTCGATGTACTCGACTCGCCCGGCGAGGCCGAGCACGGTCGAGTCGCCACTGCTCAAGGCCTCGCGAATCGATTCGAGATCGCTTTCCATCGTCGCCAGCTTCTGCATTTCGCGATCAAGCCCGGCAACCGATTCGGTCAGTGCTTGCAGATCGCTGGCAATGCCGTTGATGCGCCGCTGCGCGTCCGAAAGGGCATCGCTGGCGGTGGCGAGCTGGCGGCTATTGTTGGCGGTGGCTTCGTCCTGGCCTTCGTTGACCATCGCCAGCCGCGCCAGCTCGGACTGCACATCCTCGAATTTCTGGTTGTTGGCGCGCCAGTTGGCCCAGAGCAAATCGTACTGCTCGATGGTCCGCTCGATTCCCTCGCGCAAGCTGGTCGCCTCGTCGGCGGCTTCCTGGCCGGTCACGTTCAATTGCAGCTCCAGGTCGCCGAGCCGCAAATCGGTGCGCCGCTGGTCGGAAGGATACAGCTCGCTATAGAAATGCCAGCCGGCGTAGCCACCTCCCGCAACAGCGACACACAGCAGGCCAAGCACGATTCTCACCGGCCAGGTGCTGACTCGCTCGACCGAGCCGCGACGATAGTCTCGCGGCGCGATTTCCTGCTCCTTAGCGCGGCGGTTGCCCCGGTGCGTATCGACGTGATCGCGGTCGGGGACCATCGAGGGAACTTCGTTGAGATCATCTTCCTGATTCATGTGCGCATTATCCCGGAAAGCGGCCCGTTCCGACAAGCAGCAAAGGACTTGCGCTGGCGTCTTTCCGCCACCTTCTGCCGCTACGGTGTTACCATTCCCCGACGCAGGTCCGCAGCGGTTCGCGCGCGGGCCTGTGCATCGCTTTCAACCATGACAACTGGGGAGGCTCGACCATGGAGATCGGAAACCTGATTGACTACCTGTTCCGCTGGATGCACTTTTTTGCCGGCATCACGTGGATCGGGCTGCTGTACTACTTCAATTTCGTGCAAACCGAATATTTCAAGGAGGCCGGCGACGCCAAGGCCAATGCCATCGACAAGCTCGTTCCCAGAGCGCTTTGGTGGTTCCGCTGGGGCGCGATGCTGACCCTGATTTCGGGGCTGGTGCTGGCGGGCTTCATCGAAACGATGGGGGTCGGAATCAACTACTACATCACGCTAGGCATGGTGCTCGGCACATTGATGTTCCTCAATGTCTGGCTGATCATCTGGCCGAACCAGCGAATCGTCATCGCTTCCAACCGGCAGGTGCTCGAAGGAGGCGAAGCGCTGCCCGGAGCCGCAGCAGCCCAGGGCAAGGCCGGGCTTGCCTCGCGAACCAACACGCTGTTCTCGCTGCCGATGCTGTTCTTCATGGGCGCCTCGGCGCATCTTGGCGGAACAGGGCGCGTGCCACTGGCCTTGGGAGAAGACGGCGGCAGCGCGAGCATTCTCGCGATCGTGCTGACCCTGCTCATCGTCGCATTGCTCGAACTCAATGCGGTCAAGGGCAAGACCGGCCTCATCACGACCGTCAAGGGAGTGATTCATTGCAGCGTCTGGCTGACCGCCGTGCTGGTCGTGATTGTCGAGTTCCTCTGACCGGGGCGGCGCCCGTTCCTCGCCAGGGCGGGCATTTGCCCCCATGCAGGAAACGAATGCAAGCAAAACGAAAAGCCCGGGACGACTGGCGTCGCCCCGGGCTTTTCTTTTGTTGCGATTGCTTGTTGCGATTGCTTGTTGCGATCACCGGCCGGCGTGACTACATCATGCCGCCCATGCCTCCCATGTCGGGGGCACCGCCGGCGCCAGGCGCAGGCTTGGGCTCGGGGATTTCCGAAACCATCGCTTCGGTGGTAATCATCAATCCGGCGATCGAGCCAGCGGCCTGCAATGCGGTTCGAGTCACCTTGGTCGGGTCGAGAATTCCCATGCCGATCATGTCACCGAACTCTCCGGTGGCAGCGTTGAAGCCGAAATTGCCTTCACCCGCCTTGACCTTGTCGAGAATCACCGAACCTTCCTCGCCAGCGTTTTCGACGATCTGGCGCAAGGGAGTCGAAACCGCCTTGAGCAGCAGCGAGATGCCGACGTTCTGATCCTCGTTGGCGCCGCTCAAGCCCTCGACTGCCTGCAAGGAGCGCACGAGGGCGACTCCGCCACCGGCAACGACTCCTTCCTCGACCGCTGCGCGAGTCGAATGCAGAGCGTCCTCGACGCGAGCCTTCTTCTCCTTCATCTCGATCTCGGTGCCGGCGCCGACCTTGATGACTGCAACGCCGCCACTGAGCTTGGCAACGCGCTCTTGCAGCTTCTCGCGGTCGTAGTCGGAACTCGTTTCCTCGATCTGCTGGCGGATCTGCGCGACCCGGCCCTCGATGCTGTCGTGCTTGCCGGCGCCATCGATGATCGTGGTGTTCTCCTTGCTCACCTGGACGCGCTTGGCCGAACCGAGATCGTCGACACTGGCGCTTTCAAGGCTCAGGCCAACCTCTTCCGAGATCACCGTGCCTCCGGTGAGAACCGCGATGTCCTCGAGCATCGCCTTGCGACGATCACCGAAGCCAGGCGCCTTGACCGCAGCGACCTTGACGATGCCGCGCATGTTGTTGACGACCAGGGTCGCCAAGGCCTCGCCTTCGACGTCCTCGGCGATCACGAGCAGCGAGCGGCCGGCCTTGGCGACTCCTTCGAGCAGGCCGAGCATGTCGCGGATGTTGGAGATTTTCTTGTCAACGAGCAGGATGAAGGGGTTTTCCAGCTCAGCGCTCATCGCGTCCTGATCGTTGATGAAATATGCGGAGAGGTAGCCGCGATCGAACTGCATGCCTTCGACGACATCGAGCTCGTTTTCGAGCCCGGAACCGTCCTCGACGGTGATCACGCCTTCCTTGCCGACCCGGTCCATCGCCTCGGCGATGATCTGGCCGACTTGCTCGTCAGCGTTGGCCGAAATCGTTCCGACCTGGGCGATCGACTTCGAATCCTCGCAGGGAGACGACAGGCTGCCCAGTTCAGCAACAATGGCGGTAACCGCCTTGTCGATGCCGCGCTTGAGGTCCATCGGGTTCATGCCGGCAGCAACCGACTTGAGCCCTTCGTTGAGGATCGACTGCGCGAGCACGGTCGCCGTGGTGGTGCCGTCGCCGGCAACGTCGGAGGTCTGGGAGGCGACTTCCTTGACCATCTGGGCGCCCATGTTCTCGAACTTGTCCTGCAATTCGATTTCCTTGGCAACGGAAACGCCGTCCTTGGTCACGGTAGGAGCGCCAAAGGACTTGTCGAGCACCACGTTGCGGCCCTTGGGGCCGAGAGTCACCTTGACCGCGTCGGCAAGAACGTTTACGCCACCAAGCAGGCTCTGCCGCGCCGCGTCGCCAAATTTCACTTCTTTAGCCATTTCGATTTTCCTATGTCAGTTGAGCTGCATTCGTGTCGAGAGCCTCGTTCAGCCCTCGAGAACACCGTAGATTTCGCTTTCCGAAAGGATCAGCAATTCCTCGTCGCCGACCTTGATCGTGTTGCTGGAATACTTGCCAAACACGACCTGGTCGCCGACCTTGACGTCCATCGGTTGCACGCTGCCGTCTTCGAGTCGCTTGCCCTGGCCCACCGCCAGCACTTCGCCTTGCGCCGGCTTTTCAGCGGCTGAACCCGGAAGCACGATGCCACCTGC
>RKSA01000157.1 GCA_007571115.1 Gammaproteobacteria bacterium | reverse complement strand
ATGGCTTTGTCCGGTGCTGCTCGATGTGGCGGTCGATCTCGTCTTCGAGCAGGTCGAGGGGGACTCCGCCGGAGAGCAGGATCGCGTCGTGGAAGTCCCTGATGTCGAAGTTGGCGCCGAGTTCGCGTTCGGCGCGTTCGCGCAGCTCGAGGATGTGCAATTCACCGATCTTGTAGGCGAGGGCCTGGCCAGGCCATGCAATGTAGCGGTCGATTTCGGTGCGCACATTGTGCAGCGACAACGCCGAGTTTTCCGCGAGAAAATCCTGCGCCTGCTCGCGGCCCCAGCCCCGGTAGTGGATTCCCGTGTCGACAACGAGGCGAACCGCGCGCCACATCTCGTAGCTCAGGCGGCCGAAGTGGTCGTAGGGGGTTTGGTAGATTCCCATCTCGATTCCGAGCTTTTCGCTGTATAGCCCCCAGCCCTCGCCGAAGGCGTGGGGATAGAAGGAGCGGCGGAAATTCGGAAGATCCTCGATTTCGTTGCGCAAGGCGTTCTGGTGATGGTGGCCCGGAACGCCTTCGTGGGCGGTCAGCGCAGCGAGCGTGTAGAGCGGGCGCTTGTCGAGAGCGTAGGTGTTGACCATGTAGTAGCCGCCCCGGCGGCCGTCGGCAGGGGCGCCCCAGTAGCGGCCGGTCGTGTAGTTGGGCGCGATGTCGTCGGGAACGGGCTCGACTCCGTAGGGCATCCTCGGCAAGGTGCGGAAAAAGGCCGGCATCTGGCCATCGAGCCGCTTGGCGATGTACGAGGCTTCCTTGAGAAGCTGCTGCGGAGTGTCGGCGTAGAACTGCGGATCGGTTCGCAGATGCTCGATGAATTCGGCAAAGTCGCCTTCGAATTCGACCTCGCGGATGATGTCTTCCATTTCGCTGCGGATTCGCTCGACTTCCCTCAGTCCGAGTTCGTGAATCGCGTCGGGGTTCGCGTCTTGCTGGGTGGTGAAGAAGCGCGTCAGCTCCTCGTAGTAGGCCCTGCCATCGTCGAGGGACGAAGCGCCGAGCGTTTGCCTCGCTCCAGGGATGTACTCTTCGGTGAAGAAGGCGAGGAATTTCCGGTATGCCGGAATGACGCTTTCGGCGATGGCGCTGCGGCCTGCGCTGCGCAGCCGCTCGGCGCTGGCGGCGTCGAAATGTTCGGGCAGGTTGCGAAACGGCGCGTGGAAGACGCTTTGCTCGGGGTCTTCGACGATCGGGCCGGAAATCGACGCGACGATGCCTTGCAGGATCGCCTGGGGCTGGGTGAAGCCGTCGGCGATGCCGGCCCGCATGTTGGCGATGTTCTGCTCGAAGTACCCGTCGATGGCGCCCAGCCGCGCCAGGTATTGCTCGTAGTCCTCGACGCTGCGGAAGGGCATCGACTCGTACATGCGCTGCACGCGGATGTGGAAGCCTGCGTCGCTGAGGATGGGGATCCGGTACGGGCGGTATTCCGCGAGCCTGGCGCGATGCCCGACGATGAATTCGAACAGCTCGTGGCTGATCCTGTCGTTCGCCGACAGCGCGGCCCGGTCGATGCCCGCGAGCCTGGCGAGGAACTCCCTGTCCTCGTCTAGATTGCGCTGCTGCGCGGCTGGAGAGACGTCGGCAAGGCGGTCGTTGTAGTCGGTGACTCCCTGGCCGCTTGCGAACAGCGGGTAGCGCGCCAGGCGGCTGTTCCATTCGTCCTCGAACAGCGCGTGCAGCGCTGCCGCGGCGTCGGCCGGCTGTGCTGCTTCGCCGTTGTCGCGTGGCGTACACGACAGCAATAGCGCCGAGGCAAGCAAGGCAAGAATTCCCGTCGTGGCGAGTTGCGGTCTGGTCATGATGGCTCTCCGGTGATGGCTCGAAGTTGCAGGCGGGCTCTCGGTCCTCGGCCCGGGGGCGATCCGTGCCGATTCATGTCGAATCGTGACGATAATATACAATATGCGGTCGCCACGGGTAAACTGCGGCAGCAGCAACGGGAGCAGCGCGGCATGGGGATCGAGCCAGGCAAGACGATCGAGATCGTCGGCTGCCACGCCGAAGGCGAGGTTGGCGATGTCATCATTGCTGGCGTCGAGCCGCCGCCGGGGGATTCGCTGTGGCAGCAGGCGCGCTGGATCGAGCGCGACGGATCGCTGCGCGATTTCGTTCTCAACGAGCCTCGGGGGGGCGTGTTCCGCCATGCCAACCTGCTCGTTCCGGCGAAAACTCCCGGCGCCGCCATGGGATGGATCATCATGGAACCCGAGGACACGCCGCCGATGTCGGGTTCGAATGCCATCTGCGTGGCGACGGTCGTGCTCGAAAGCGGAATCGTTCCCATGCAAGAGCCCGAAACCAGCTTCATGCTCGAGGCGCCTGGGGGCCTGGTGCCGATCCGTGCCCGCTGCAAGGCCGGAAAGGCCGAAAGCATTACCATCAGCAACGTGCCCTCGTTTGCCGATCGTCTCGGCGCCGAGTTGCAAGTGCCGGGAATCGGCTGCCTGCCAGTCGACACCGCCTACGGCGGTGACACCTTCGTCATCGTTGCTGCGGAACAGCTCGGCTTCGAACTCGTTCCCGCAGAGGCGAGAGAGCTTTGCGAGATCGGCATTGCGATCACCCATGCTGCCAACGAGCAGTTGGGGTTCCGCCATCCTGACATCCCGGCGATCGATCGCGTGTCGTTCTGCCAGTTCACGCTGCCGCTGGGCGAAGAGAACGGTCGCCTCGTCGGCAGGAACGCCGTGATCATCCGGCCGGGAAAAGTCGACCGCTCGCCGACTGGAACCGGGCTTTCCGCCCGGCTCGCGGTTCTTCACGCCAAGGGGCAGGTGCGAGTCGGCGAAAGCCTGACCGGTCGCTCGATCATCGGCTCGGAATTCAGCGGTTGCATCGAACAGCAACTGTGGCTCGGAAACGGCAAGCCGGCGATCCGGCCCGCGATCACCGGGCGCGCGTGGATCACCGAAAGGCGGCAACTGACCCTGCATCCGCAAGATCCCTGGCCGGCCGGCTACCGCCTCAGCGACACTTGGCCTAAAAATATATGATATATTTTCGTCAAGGCTGGAGCGTCGCTCGCCAGGCTGGTGCGCGGTGCGTCCGGCATGACCGGAGGAGGGGAGTTCGATGCAAACGAGAATCCAGGCTGGATTGCAGGCGGCTGCCGCGAGCGCAGTCCTGGTGCTGTCCTTGTCCGTGGTCGGCGTCGCTTTTGCGCAGCAGCAGGAAGAGGCGGTCACGATCCCGGAGCGCGACGAAGGCGAGGGGCCATTCGAGCGCCTGATCCTGCGCGGCGCCTACATGATCGACGGCACCGGCGCGCCGACCCAGGGGCCCGTCGACATCGTCGTCGAGAACGACCGCATTGCCGAGATCACAGTTGTCGGCTTTCCCCAGCTCGAGATCGACTCCGACGACCGTCCGCCCCTGCGCGGTGGCCGCGAGCTCGATCTTTCGGGAATGTACGTGCTTCCGGGCTTCGTCGATACGCATCTGCACCTGCATTCGACGCGGTCGGGGCAGAACGTGCCCCCCGAGTACGTCCTCGAGCTGTGGCTGGCCCACGGCATCACCAGCGGCCGCACCGTTGGCGGCAACCACGGAACGCCTTGGGAAGTCGATGTCGCCGCGC
>RKSA01000099.1 GCA_007571115.1 Gammaproteobacteria bacterium | reverse complement strand
GAAGGGTCAGCACATGGGCGATCAGCAGCAGCAGGATCAGGATCAGCGTTGGCATCAGCCGCGAGGCCCAGCGCTCGATTCCGTCCTTCACGCCGGCGCGGATGATGAGGATGGTCAAGGCCATGAACACGATCACGAACAGGGCGTTGCGCAATTCGCTGTCGGCAACGAGCCAGCCAGCAGCAGCATCGGCGCCGGCGAGGCGCGCGAGGGGGTCGAGGAAGTGCGCGATCATCCAGCCGCTGACGATGGCGTAGAAGCTGAGAATGAAGCTCACCGTGGTGATTCCGAGCAGGCCGACGAACCAGGCCAGGGCTCGGGTTCTCGGCCCCCGGGCAATCCCTTGCAATGCCTCGATCGAGTTGGCCTTGGCGTGACGGCCGATAATCAGTTCCGCCATCAGGGCCGGATACGCCAGGGCAAAGGTCAGCAGCAGATAGGCGAAAAGAAAGGCCGCACCGCCATGGGACGCGGCATTGGTCGGAAAACCCCAGATGTTTCCGAGCCCGACGGCCGAACCCGAAGCCGCCATCAGAAAGCCGAAACGCGAACTGAATTCGCCCCGGCCAGGCTTGCCTTTCGCAGCGCGACTCATGTCCGCAGGCCCATGCCCATGCCTGAAAATGCCATCAGGAGGAGATCCATTCGCGAACTTGGTCGCGCCATTCCGAGGCGGCATTGTTGCATAGCGGCGTTGCTCGCGCCATCTTTCCCTTGCAGTGCTGCCCAATCACCCGTTTCAGGCGCTGCATGGCTGCTTTCAAGCGCTGTGCGACAGTCTGGCCTGCTCGTCGGCGTGATACGAGGAGCGCACCAGTGGCCCGCTCGCGACGTGGCGAAAGCCGAGCTGCTCGCCGGCCTCGCGCAAGGCCGCGAATTCATCGGGATGGACGAAGCGCGCAACGGGAAGGTGGTGCCGGCTTGGTTGCAAGTACTGGCCGAGGGTGACCATGTCGACATCATGGCTGCGCAAGTCGCGAAGCACCTCGCGAACTTCGTCGAGGGTTTCGCCGAGGCCGAGCATCAAGCCAGATTTTGTTGGAACTTTCGGCTGCAATTCCTTGAATTTTTTCAATAACTGCAGGGAATAGCCATAGTCTGCGCCCGGCCTGGCCTGGCGATAGAGCCGCGGCACGGTCTCGAGATTGTGATTGAAGACGTCGGGGGGCGCATCGTTCAGGATTGCCAGCGCCAAGTCCATGCGACCGCGGAAATCGGGGGTCAGCACCTCGATTCGAACGTTCGGATTGCGCTGCCTGACGGTGCGGATGCACGCGGCGAAATGGCCGGCGCCGCTGTCTTTCAGGTCATCGCGGTCAACCGAGGTGATCACGACGTAGGACAGCCCCAAATCGCGAATCGCCTCGGCGAGCTCGACAGGTTCGCGTTCGTTGAGGGGCCGCGGCTTGCCGTGGGCAACGTCGCAAAACGGGCAGCGGCGCGTGCAGATGTCGCCCATGATCATGAAGGTCGCGGTGCCATTGCTGAAACATTCGCCGAGATTCGGGCAGGAAGCCTCCTCGCAGACCGAGGCGAGGCCGTGGCTGCGCAATTTGCGCCGCAACTGCGCGACTTTTGCCGAGGCGGGGATTCGCACCCGCAGCCAAGGGGGCTTCTCGGGAAGCGTCGTCGTTGCGACAACCTTGACCGGGATTCGCCGCAGCTTCTCGGCGCCGCGCAATTTCTGCCCTTCGATCAGAACGTTTCTGCGTTGCCTTGCTGGCATGATCCCTCCGCCGGACGCGCTCGCGCCGGAAATTTCCCAAGTTCGAGCAGCACGCTCTGTTGCAGGCAATGCCCCAGATCCTCGAGCAGGCCCGGGCGCCGCCCGAGCAGCGCAGCGACTTGCGTGACGGGCAGGCCGCGATAGCCGCAGGGATTGATCCCCTCGAAGGGGCGCAAATCCATGTCGACATTCAGGCTCAGGCCGTGGTAGCTCCAGCCCCTGCTGATCCGCACTCCCAGCGAGGCGATTTTCGCCTCGCCGACGTAGACTCCCGGCGCGCCGGGGCGAGTCCTTGCAGCGATGCCGAATTCGCCAAGGCTGCCGATCGCCGCAGCTTCGAGCAGGCTCACCAGAGTCCGCGCCCCCATGCGCCTGGCGCGCAGGTCGAGCAAGGGGTAGAGCAGCCACTGGCCGGGGCCATGATACGTGATCTGGCCGCCGCGGTCAGTCTCGATGAGCGGGATTTCGCTCGGCGCAAGCAGATGCTCGCGCTTCCCCGCGCGACCGAGGGTATAGACGGGCTCGTGCTGCAGCAGCCAGACCTCCTCTCGGCTTGCCGGACCTGCGGCAGCGACGAAAGCCTGCATGTCGCGCCAGGCCTGCAAGTAGCCGACGCGACCTCGCCAGCGCGTCAGGGGAGCGGGCTTTGCCGCAGAGGTGCCTGCAAGACTTGCCCGCGAATCAGCGCTCGCGGCCGCAACGGTCAGTCGCCGAGCAGGCTGCTGAATCTGAGACTGAACCAATCGGTCATCCGTTTGACGAAGCTGCCCGGGGCAACCGGGTGCAGGGCAATGATTTCGCCGCTGTGAACGAGCGCTCCATCGAGACTGATGTCGATCGTTCCCATGATCTGCCCTGCCTCCACGGGAGCGTGCATGACCTCGGCGACATTGATCGCGGCCTGCAGATCCTCGCCCCTGCCGCGCTGGATCGTCACGTGGACCCCTTCCTCCAGACCAAGCTCGAGAGTGTCGCTGACTCCCGACCAGATGGGCACGCTGGCCAGAGGCTGGCCAGGGTCGTTGACCTTCCACGTTTCGTAATAGCGGAAACCGTAGGTGAGCATCTTTTGCGTCTCGACCACCCGGGCGTTTTCGCTTTCGGTTCCCATGACGACGGCGATCAGACGCATGCCGTCGCGCTGCGCCGAAGTCACCAGGCAGTAGCCGGCTCGCTCGGTCCAGCCGGTTTTCAGGCCGTCGACGTTGCGGTCGCGGAACAGCAGGGTGTTGCGGTTCGGCTGCTTGATGTCGTTGTACGTGAATTCGCGCTCGGCGTAGATCGGATAGTGCTCGGGGTGATTGTTGACCGTCGCCCGGGAGAGCAGCGCCAGATCCCGCGCCGACATGAAGTTCTGGTACTCGTCGGAATCGAGGCCGCTGGAGTTGCCGAAAAACGACTGTTCGAGGCCGAGAGCCTCGGCGTACTGGTTCATCATGTCGGCGAAGGCGTCCTCGCTGCCGGCGATGTGTTCGGCGATGGCGACGCTGGCGTCATTGCCCGACTGGATGATGATTCCCCGCAGCAAGTCGGCGACGCTGACCCGGGTATCGACGCCGATGAACATCTTCGATCCGCCCATTCGCCAGGCCTTCTCGCTGACGTGGACTTCGTCCTCCATGCGCAAGTTGCCCGAAAGGATTTCCTCGACGGCGATATAGGCGGTCATGATCTTGGTCAAGCTCGCTGGCGGCAGCGCCTCGGTGGCATTGTTTTCGAGAATGACGTGGCCGGTCTTCGCGTCCATGAGGACATAGCTGCTCGCCGCGATCTCGGGAGGGCGCGGAATGATCGCCTGGGCAGCAGCGACGCTGGCGAACAGCAGCGCCACGCAGGCGGACGCACCGGCAGACGCGCAAAGACCCGGCTTCCCGGTGCGAATGGTCGTGCGAAAAATCGTGCAAACATGCATGGCAGAGATCCCGTTGGCGAATGCCTGGCAGCGGTGGCCTACTCCGACACAGTGTAAGGATTTCCCAATTGGGCAGCAAGCAGCGAGCGGCGCAGCCGCCGTGCCTCGGCCTCGCCCTGCACAGGCCCGATCCGCACTCGATGCAGCACGCCGCCGCCCCGGCCAGGGGCACTGCGAATGAAAACGGGCCGGTCAGTGAACTGGCGAACCCGGCGTAACAGCTTCCTCGCCGAATCGAGCGAGGCGAAAGCGCCGACTTGCAGATACAGCTCCCCGGAGACGCTGGGCGCGGTCGTGCCCGCCTTCGGGCCGCGTCTGCCGCTCTTGCCGGGGGCGAGAGCCTCGAGCTGAACCCGGGCCGTGCCGCGATCGGCAAAACCGAGTTTCAAGGCGGCGCCCCAGGACAGGTCGATGATGCGGTCGTCGTGAAATGGCCCCCGATCATTGACGCGAACGACGATGCTGCGGCCGTTGTCGAGATTGGTGACTCGCAGAAAGCTCGGAATCGGCAAGCTCCTGTGCGCCGCAGAAGCCTTGTACATGTCGAAGGTCTCGCCATTGGAAGTCTTGTGGCCGTGGAACTTCTCCCCGTACCACGAGGCCACGCCCCTCGCCGAATAGCCCTGCTCGCTAGGCAGCACCGTATACGTTTTGCCGAGCACGGTATAGGGGCTGCGATTGCCGGCCTCCGTGCGGACCACCGGCACCGGCCTGACTTCGGGAATCGAATCGGCATCGACGCGCCGCTTCGGCGCGCGATCGTGCTCCAGCGCATAGCGCCCATCACCGGAGGACAGCAATCCGCAGCCAGGCGCGAGCAGCGCTAGCGCGAGCAGCAGTTTCCTCAGCGGAGCCGACACGATCAAACTTCCTTGGGTGAGCTTGCAACATGGTCCAACCTAACAATGTAGCGCCCGATGGCCGGGAAAATTGAGCGCTAGCGGCGGCTCGGCCGGTTCGCCGAAGCGCGAACCGACATGAGCAGGCCCAAGCCGATGCAGCAGGCGATGATCGCAGTGCCGCCGCGGCTGACGAGCGGCAGCGGCAGGCCGATCACGGGCATCAGCCCGACCACCATCGCCAGGTTCACGTATGCGTTGAAAAATACCGTCAAGACGATGCCTCCCGCGAGCAGGCGGCCAAACACGCTGCTGGCGCCGATGGCGATCTGCAAGCCCCGCGCCAGCAGCAGCAGGTAGAGCGCGATCAATGCCAGCGCACCGGCCAGGCCGAATTCCTCGGCGATCACGGCAAAAATGAAATCGGTGCTCGATTCGGGAATGAAATCGAGCCTCGACTGATCGCCGGCGCCATGGCCCTTGCCCTGGATTCCCCCCGAACCGATGGCGATCTGCGATTGAATGATGTTGTAGCCCGCTCCGGTGGGATCGGTGTACGGATCGATGAAACTGAGAATGCGCCGCTTCTGGTGCTCGAGGGCGAAGAAAACGTACCAGAGCGGCGAGGCGAGCAGCACCAGCAGCCCTCCAGCGGTAACAAGCCTCAGGCTCATCCCCGCGAGCAGCAGGACGAACAGCCCCGCCATGAAGATGAGGATCGCCGTGCCCATGTCGTTTTGCAAAACGATCAGTCCTGCTGGAATGAGCACGAGCGCGGCGCAGCCGAGCAATTGCACGAAGCGCGGCGGCAAGGGCTGGAAAGCGAGATACTTGGCAAGGGCCAGGGGCACGATGAACTTCATCAACTCCGAAGGCTGGAAACTCGGCAGGCCGGGCAGGTCAAGCCAGCTCCGCGCGCCATTGGCCTCGACTCCGATCATCAGCACCAGCCCAAGCAGGGCGACACCGCCGAGCCAGGCATAGCTCACCGACCGGCGCAGCAGGCGAAGATCGAGCTGGGCCACCGCGAGCATCGCCAGGGCGCCGATCATGACGGCGATCCCCTGGCGGCGCAGCACGCCGCTATCGCCGTCGGAAGCGCTATGCAGTGCAACGAGGCTGATCGCGCAAAGCGACAGGACGATCAGGAACAGCGGCAGGTCGATGGTGAAGCCGCGAATCAGGCCGGAGTCGCCAAGAGCGAGCCGCCGCCTGGCGACGGCGATGTAGTCGGAGCTATTCACGGGTTGCGGCGATTTCGCTTGCCGGCGCCAGCGGTTGCGGATCGGGCTCGACGCGCAGGTCGAGCTGCAATATCTCGAGCAGCCAGGCATCGATGACCTGTTTCGCCACCGGCGCCGCGACGCTGCCGCCGTGCTCGCCGTTCTCGACGAACACCGCAAGGGCGATGCGGGGCCTGACCAGCGGATGGTTCGCCGGGGCAAAAGCGATGAACAGCGCGTGATCCTTGTTCAGGTCGGAAACCTGGATGTCCTTGCTCGAGCGGATGCTCTGGCTGATGCCAACGACCTGGGCAGTGCCGGTCTTGCCGGCGATCTGGTACGTCATGTCGCGGTCGGCGCCAGCGATGGCTTCGTAGGCAGTGCCGTAATCGCGGAACACGTCGGAATACGGGCGGTGCCCGACCATGACCATGGCATCGCGGACATAGCGCCAATAATCAGGATTTTCAATGAATACGTCAGAAATTGAAAATTCTTTCGCGAATGCGTGTGGCCTGCCATCGACGCTGCGCAGCATGCGCGGCCTGACCATGCGCCCCTCGTTGGCAACCACCGCCGTTGCTGCGGCAAGCTGCAAGGGAGTCGCCCACATGTAGCCCTGGCCGATCGATGAGTTGATCGTGTCGCCAGGGTACCAGGGCTCGCCCCGGGCCTCGATTTTCCACTGCCGCGAAGGCAGCACTCCGATGCGGGCATGGGCGATGTCGAGGGCCAGATTGCCACCGAAGCCGAACTGCGCCATGAAGTCGTGCATGGCGTCGATTCCCATGCGATGGCCGAGGTCGTAGAAAAACGTGTCGCTCGACTGGTAGATCGCCTTGGCCAAGTCGGTCTTGCCGTGGCCGCCGCCGATCTCGGTGCGCATCGTGTAGTTGTTCCAGCGGTACGACACTCCCGGCAACTGGAAATAGCCGGGGTCGTCGATGATGAAATCGTAATCGATCAATCCGAGATGCAGCCCAGCCAGGCCGAGAAACGGCTTGACCGTCGAGCCTGGCGGATACGGATTGATGGCGCGATCGAACAGGGGCGTGTTGACCGCGTCGTTGACGAGCTCGCCATAGGCGCGGCTGCTGATCCCCGTGACGAACAGGTTCGGGTCGAAAGCCGGCTTGCTCACCATGGCGAGGATGCCGCCGGTTTCGGGCTCGATCGCGACAACGGCGCCACGGTAGTCGCCAAGTGCCTGATGGGCGGCGATTTGCAGGCGGTGATGCAAATGCAGGCCAAGATCGCTGCCGCTGCTTGCCTCGGCGTGTTCGAGAACCCGCATCAGGCGGCCACGATTGTTCTTCTCGACGGTTTCGTGGCCGACGCGGCCGTGCAGCAGGCTCTCATACGTGCGTTCGACTCCCGTCTTGCCGACATGGGTCGTGCCGCCGTAGTTCTCGAACTCGGCCTCGTCGAGGGCATCGAGCTCCTGCTGGTTGATATGCGACACATAGCCGACTGCGTGGGCGGTCAGCTCCTTAAAAGGATAATGGCGCATGAGCCGCGGCTCGATGGCGACTCCGGGAAGGCGATGGCCGTGTACTGCCACCCGGGATTTCTCCTCTTCGGTGAGCATATAGCGCAGCGGCATCGAAGTGTAGGGAACGCGGCTGCGCCGCAGCCGGTCGCGAAAGGCGCTGATTTCGTCCTCGCTGAGAGCGACCAGCCCGGCAAGGGCTGCCAGGGTCGCATCAAGGTCGACGACTTCCTCGGGAACGATCGTCAGGTTGTACACGGGCAGGTTCTCGGCGAGGGGCACGCCGTCACGATCAAGGATCAGGCCGCGTTTTGGCGGCACGTATTGCACGTGCAGGCGGTTGCCGTCGGAACGCGCCGAATAGTATTCGTGGCGCGTGACTTGCAAGTTGACGAGCTTGGCAACAAGCACGGCGAGCATCGCCAGGACCACGGCGCAGGCGAGGGCCACGCGCCGGATGAATAGCGCTCGTTCGGCCTTGAAGTCGCGAAACTGCCACCTGCCCGTCATCGCCTGGCTCCGCAATGCGCCAGCTTGCCATCGTTCCACCAGCTTCGGCGCGAAACGCTGGCGGAGCGAGTCATTTCCCCAGAGCGCATCATTTTGCCGGAGCACGTCACTTTGCCAGGGCGCGTTACCCCGCCGGAGCGCATTATTTTGCCGAAGACTGCTGCTCGCGGTCGCCTGGCTTGAAACTCCATAGCTCTTCCAGATCGTACAAGCTGCGGATTTGGCTCAGCATGACGTGTACGACGACTTCGCCGAGGTCGACGAGCACCCATTCCGCAGCGGGCAGACCCTCGACTCCGACAACTCGCCAGCCCTGCTGCTTCGCCTGCTCGACGAGCCTTTCGGCGAGGGCCCTCGAATGCGTTCGCGAGGTTCCCGTGGCAACAATCATGCAATCGGTGATCGTCGTCAGCTTGCGCACGTCGATTCGCTGGACCTGCTGGGCCTTGCCTTCGTTCAGGGCCGCCTCGACGCATTGCGCCAGTTGCATGTTGCCGTCACCCTCCGTCGTCATGACCGAGCCACGCCATGCAGCCCATACAGACCATGCTGCCGGGCATAGGCGAGCACTGCCTCGGGCACTGGCGCTGCGAGCCCCTTGCCGAGCGATTCGCGAACCGCCGAGGAGGACGCATCAACGAGCGGCTGCGCACAATACAGCGCCCTGCCCTGCCGGGTCTCGAACATCTGTTCGGGGCCGGCAGCCATGGCGCCGCCGAAACGGCTCGCAACCTCGCAATCCATCGAGAGCCTCCCCCTTCCGACCACAAAGAGGTGGGCAAGTTCGAACAGTCGTCCGGGGCTTTTCCAGCGAGGCAGCCCGAGAAAGGCGTCGAGGCCGAGCACCAGGGTCAGGATCGCGTCGGGAATTCGCGCGCGAAGCTGCTCGATAGTGCGGATCGTCCAGGAAATTCCTTCGCTCTCGATTTCCGTCGCGTCTACCCGCAGGCGCCGGTCAGCCTGCGCAGCAAGCCGCAGCATCGCCAGCCGATGCGCCGCAGCAGCGACCGGCGCAGCGCGATGCGCCGGCGCCTTGCACGGCACGAGCAGCAGTTGCTCGAGCCCCAGGCAGGCCAGGGCATGGCGGGCCACCGCGACGTGCCCGTCGTGGACCGGGTCGAACATGCCGCCATAGATACCGATACGCTTGCTCATTGGCGAATCTGGCCATCACCGAGAACGATGAACTTCTGCGAGGTGAGCCCTTCGAGGCCGACGGGGCCCCGGGCGTGGAGCTTGTCGGTCGAAATGCCGATTTCAGCACCGAGCCCGTATTCAAAGCCATCGGCAAAACGCGTCGAGGCGTTGACCATCACCGAGCCCGAATCGACTTCGCGAAGGAAGCGCTGGGCGCGGCCGTGATCCTGGGTCATGATCGAATCGGTGTGATGCGAGCCGTACCGATTGATATGGGTGATCGCCTCGTCGATGCCGTCGACGACCCGGATCGAGAGCACCGGAGCGAGGTATTCGGCGCTCCAGTCGTCCTCGCTGGCCGCAGCGGCCCCGGAAACAACCTGCCGGGTCGCAGCGCAGCCGCGCAGCTCGACTCCGCAGCCGATGAGGCGCTCGGCGAGCCCGGGCAGGAAGGCGGCTGCCACCTGCCGCGCCACGAGCAGCGACTCGAGGGTGCAGCAAGTGCCGTAGCGCTGCGTCTTGGCATTGACCGCGACCTCGAGGGAACTGCCGAGGTCGGCGCGATCGTCAACGTAGAGATGGCAGTTGCCGTCGAGATGCTTGATGACGGGAACCCGTGCCTCGCGGCTGACTCGCTCGATCAGCCCCTTGCCGCCTCTCGGCACGATGACATCGACGTATTCGCTCATGCCGACGAGGCAGTCCACTGCGGCGCGGTCGGTCCGGTCGACGACTTGCACGACATCGCGCTCGAGCCCGGCACCGGCAAGGCCTGCGCCGATGCACGCGGCGATCGCCCGATTCGAGTGCAGGGCCTCGGAACCGCCGCGCAGGATCGCCGCATTGCCGGCTTTCAGGCAGAGGCTTGCGGCCTCGCAGGTCACGTTGGGCCGCGATTCGTAGATGATTCCGATCACCCCGAGCGGCGTTCTCATTCGCCCGACGCGAATCCCGCTCGGGCGCGACTTCAAGTCGCTGATCTCGCCGACAGGATCATCGAGGGCGGCAACCTGGCCAAGCCCCTCGATCATGGCATCGATTCGCCGGTCGCTCAGTTCGAGGCGATCAAGCAAGGCCGCCGCCAGCCCCTTTCCCCTGCCCTGGCGCAAATCGATGCCATTGGCTTCGAGCAATGCGCCGCGCCTGGCGTCGAGGGCTTCCGCAGTCGCGAGCAAGGCGCGATTCTTCAGCGCCGTGCCAGCACGCGCGATCAGCGCCGCCGCAGCC
>RKSA01000031.1 GCA_007571115.1 Gammaproteobacteria bacterium | reverse complement strand
GCGTGGCGTAATGCAAGGCCGGGGCGCCTTCGTGCCTGGGAACGATCTCGCTTTCGAGCAGCTCTCCCTCGCTCCATTCACCATCGCTCCAGCGCGCCGCGAAGCGGAAGTCGGTCCTGTGGTATTCAAAACCGAGTTCGGCCCAGTTGAGCGCCTTGCCGCCTGTTCTTCCTGCCATTCCATTCACCGTTCTCTCACCGTTTTCCGTTCTTGCACCGCTGCGCGCCAATTCCGCAACGAGCGCGAACAATTCCCGCCACCTCACTCACCTCGCTACCTGCCGATGCCGCATTGCGCTAGACTGGGAGCTTGCCATGCCCTGATCGCAAAGATCCCGACTCGGTTCCTTCCACCCATGCAATTGATCGATATCGGCGCCAACCTGACGCACAAGTGTTTCAGGAACGATTTCCAGCAAGTCGCCGATGATGCCAGAAGCGCCGGGCTAAAGCACATCATTCTCACCGGAACCGATCACGACTCGAGCCAGGCTGCGATGCGCCGCGCCAGAGCGACACCCGATTTCTTCAGCGCCACGGCAGGGTTCCATCCCCACGTCGCATCGTCTTTCTTTGCCACCGGGGAGCGCAATGCCATCACCGAGCTTTGCCGGCTCGACCAAGTCGTCGCGGTCGGCGAAACGGGCCTTGATTTCCATCGCAACCACTCGCCGCGCCAGGCGCAGCTCAACTGCTTCGAGGCGCATCTCGAAATCGCCGCCGAGGTCGGCAAGCCGATGTTCCTCCACCAACGCGGGGCCCACGACGATTTCCTCTCCCTGCTCAAGCGGTTCCGCCCGCAAATTGCCGGAGGGGTCGTGCATTGCTTCACCGATTCGCTCGCGGCGCTGCGCGCCTATCTCGACCTCGACATGCATATCGGCATCACCGGCTGGATCTGCGACGAAAGGCGCGGCATGGAGCTGCGATCGAACGTCGCGCAGATCCCTCCCGAGCGGCTTTTGCTCGAAACCGATGCTCCGTATCTGCTTCCGCGCACTTTGCGGCCAAGGCCTTCGGGGCACCGCAACGAGCCGAAATATCTGCCAGCAGTGCTCGAACAGGTCGCTCTTTGCACGGGCCGCGACCCCGGCGAGCTGGCCCGGCAAACGACCGCCAACGCGATCCGGCTGTTCGGCCTGCCGGTACCGACCGGCTAGCGAGCCGACGCATCAAGAAACGCTGCGATCTGTTCGGGGCCGAAAGGCCAGTCGAGCTCGCTTCCCGAGCGCGGTTCGCGAAGCACGGGGATTTTCAGCCCGTAGCGTTCGACGAGCGGCGCCGATTCGGCGATATCGACGGCTTGCACGCGCAAGGGTTGCGAACGCTCCAGTTCGGCAAGCATTGCCGCAGCGCGCTCGCAAAGATGGCAGCCAGCGGTGGTGTAGAGCAGCAGTTCAGCCATCGGCAAGCTCCCCGGCGAGTTCCGCGAGCAACCCGGGGCCGCGGAACACCAGCCCGCTGTAGAGCTGCAACAGGTCGGCGCCGGCTTCGAGCATGGCGCGACCGTCGGCGCCGCTCATGATTCCGCCAACGCCGATGATCGGCATCGCTGCGCCGACTTCGGCGCGGATCGCGGCCACTACGCGCCTTGCCAGCGGCGCCAATGGCGCGCCGCTCAGCCCTCCTTGCTCGGAGGCGATTCGCCCAGGCAAGGGGCCAGGCCTGCTGACCGTCGTGTTCACCCCGATCACTGCATCGATCTTCCAGGCGAGCAAGGCTGCGCAAATCGAGGCGATTTCGGCATCGTCGAGGTCCGGCGCGAGTTTCAGCGCCAGTGGCAGATACTTGCCCGACTCTTCCTGGTGCGCCGCCTGGGCGCGCTTCAACGCTTCGAGCAGGCGCTCGAGCTCGGCGCCGAATTGCAGGCCGCGCAGGCCCGGCGTATTCGGCGAGGAGACATTGATCGTGACATAGTCGGCAACGTCGCGGCAGGCGCGCAGGCAGTGCAGGTAGTCGCCTGCGGCATCGGCAGCCGGAGTCTGCCGGTTCCTGCCGATATTGACGCCGACGGGAATGCGCGTCCTGCGCCGCCGCAACCGCGCAACGGCATGGTCGATGCCGCGATTGTTGAATCCCATGCGGTTGACGATGCAGCGCCCGTGCCGATCGCGGAACAGCCTCGGCCTGGGATTGCCGGGCTGGGGCAATGGCGTCAGGGTGCCGATTTCGACGAAGGCGAAGCCGAGCGCTGCCAGGGCGTCGACATGGTCGCCGTTCTTGTCGAGCCCTGCGGCGAGGCCAATGCGATGCGGGAACTCGAGCCCCATCAGGTGCAAGGGCGCCGCTGCAGGCGGCGGTTTGGCGGCGAGCAGGCGCGACAGCCCGAGCCGGTGGACGAGCTCGATCCCTCCCAGGGCGAGGCCGTGGGAGGTTTCGGCGGGGAGCCGCGCCAGCGACCTGACGATCAGTTCGTGCAAGGCCATGCTCTCCACGCTCGCTGCTTGCTGCAGAACAGGTCAGAAACTGTAGCGGGCAGTCGCGTTGAAATGGCGCGGCAATTCGGGCAGGACGATGTTGCTGCCGAACAGATTCGGGAAATTGGCGCGAAAATAGCGCTCATTGGTGACATTCTTGACATTGAAGCTGAACAGCCAGTTGCGCCTCGCGTGGCCGAGGCCAAGATTGACCAGGGTATAGCCAGGCAGCAGGACGCTGCGGGAAAACCCCGAATGCGTCGCCTCGACGTCGGCAAGGCTGCCGTTGACCGTCCAGCCATTGCCCAAATCCCAGGTTCCGGTCAGGGAGACGATGCTTTCGGGCATTCCGGCGCGGCGCGCATCGTCGCTGACCACCAGACCGGCAAGCACGCCGCCGTAGAGCCGCCAAGGCTCGATTTCAGGAACGTCTTCGGCGCCGATGAAGGCAAATCGCGAGCCTGCCTGCTGGGTGTTGAGGTTGATGACCTCGATTCGCGAATGGCCGAAAGTCAGCAACAGGCTCTCGTTGACCGACCAGCGCGCCTCAAGCTCGAGCCCCCGGGCCCGCGACGCCTGGTTGGTGATGATCGCTTGGGCGGCAAAGTCGGTGCGCTGCTGGCGGTAGGCGGCCGCAGCGAAATACAGTCTCCCGTCGAGCAGGCGACCCTTGATTCCCGCCTCGAACAGTTCGGACTGGTCGAAGGCGCCTCCGGCGGCGACATTGGCAGTGGTCAGTTCGGCGCCCTGCCCCGCGATCAGGGTCGACTGCCGCGACCAGGTGAGGTATGGCGCCAAGCCATTGCCGAACTGCCGGCTCAGGCTCAAGGTCCAGGAAAGGCCATCGACGTCATCCGCGGCGGCTTGCACGACGCAATCCCCCGGTGGCAGGCAGGGATGGTTGGAACTCGCCAGCAGCAGCTTGTCGATGGGCTGGCGGCTTTCGAGGGCGATGCTGTCGTGGCGCAGGCCGAGCAGCGCGGAAAAGCCGTTGGCGAACGACACATCGAGCAGGGCGGCAAGGCCGAGGCCGGTATATTCGCCGAGGTAGTACTCGGTGTAGTCGTCGTCGATTTGCGTCGCGAGCACGCGCCTGTCGAGGGGCCCGGAGGGAAGCGTCAGGTCGCGCCGGTCGAAGAGCTCGTTGCTGTAGTCGTCGCCGTGGGCGAAATCGGTATGCCTCAGCGAAGGCGAAAGCTGCACGGAAGCGGTCAGGCCGTCGAACTCGAACTGCCGCGCGAGGACGAGCTTGTTCTCGATGACCCAGGAGTCGTGGAACTGGGAAAAGCCGTAGGCATTCTCGTTGCGATTGTCGTACTGCTCGAAGAACATCTGGTTCTTCCACTGCCAGCGATCGCCTCCGCCATTTGCCGAATCATTGCCGATCGTGCCGAACAGGTCGAGGTACAGGGTCGTCACGACGTTATCGAGGAAGTCGTCGGGGCCGACGAGCACGGTCGATCCAGCGAGCGTTGCTGTTCCCGGGTCTTGCAAGGCGAGCAGCTCGGGAAAGCAGCCGAGCACGGCAGCCGTGCCGATCTGGCACACGCCAGCGCCTTCGAGCCCGCCTCGCTGGCCCGGCACGAGCCCCAGAGCGAAGGGGTTCAGGTCGCTGAAGCCATCTCCGTTGACATCGTATTCCTGATGCGAGATGCGGCCATCGCCATCGCGGTCGAGGGGGCTTGGCGAACCCGTCACGTAGCGGCCATGGTCGATGAGCTCCTGGGTGAGCCGGTTCCAGCCGGCGATCTGGTTGCCCCGGTAGCGATGCCACATGCCACCGAATTCGGCACTGACCTGGTCGGACACGTCAAGCGCGGCCGACCATTGCAAGACATTCTGCCCGGTGCCGCTATGGTCGTAATAGCTCCCCGAGTCTTCGCCGAGGCCGTAGACCTGATAGCCGATGTCCCGAGCGCCGAGGCGCAGCGCACCGCTCGCTTCGGCTGTGAGCACGGCCTTGTCCCAGCTTCCGGTTCCCAGCGATACCGTTCCGCTCGTTGCGCTGGGCAAATCGCCGGTCGCTTCGCTTCTCGCCGACTTGGGATGGAAGTTGAGGTAGCCGCCGATCTTCGCGGGGCCGAAAATCGGCGAAGCCGGGCCGCGGACGATGTCGATGCGGCCTGCGGCGCCGATCGGAGTCGGATAGTTGCCTGGGTTGTCGAGCCGCTTCATGCCGCGAAAATACGTCTCCCCCGGAGTGCCGCGAATGTCGAGGCCGCCGGCTACGCCAAAAAAGGACTGGGTGAAGGTGCCGGGAGCGAGCACGATCAATTCGTCGATGTCCTGCATGTCGTAGCGTTCGAGCAGCGCCGACGAGACCGTCGAGACCGAACGCGGCGTTTCGAGCAGCGACTTGGCAAAACCGAACACCGATTCGACCCGCCCTCCAGGCAGGCTGTCGAGATCGCCGACAACGACGATTTCCTCGACCGCATCCTGCCCGGAGGCAAAACCGGCAAGCAAAAACAGGGTGACGGGCAAGACGCGACGCAACAGCTCCATGAGAAAATCGCCATGATTGCAAAATTGCGCCGCAGTTTGCGGCTTTTTCCAGCAATGGTCAATTGCTGCCACTCGATGTTCCGTGTCTTGCGCTAGACATCGATCGTGAAAGCGTTACAATTCCCGGCTTTGTTTTTGCGGTGGGAAACCTTCCGGCGATATCGATGATGAGCGAGCACGCGACACTACTGGAACTGAAGGACTGGCTGACGATGCAGATCATCGGCCAGGAACGCCTCGTAGACCGGCTGCTGATCGCCTTGCTCGCCGATGGGCACCTGCTCGTGGAAGGCGCGCCGGGGCTTGCCAAGACCAAGGCGATCAAGGATCTGTCCCGGGGGATCGAGGGCGACTTCCATCGGATCCAGTTCACCCCGGACCTGCTGCCCAGCGACATCACCGGAACCGAAGTGTTCCGCCCCGAGGACGGCTCGTTCCGCTTTCAGCAAGGCCCGATCTTCCACAATCTGGTGCTCGCCGACGAAATCAACCGCGCTCCGGCCAAGGTGCAGTCGGCGCTGCTCGAAGCGATGGGCGAGCACCAGGTCAGCGTCGGTCGCGAATCGTTCACGCTGCCGCCGCTGTTCCTCGTCATGGCAACGCAGAACCCGATCGAGCAGGAAGGAACGTATCCGCTTCCCGAGGCCCAGCTCGACCGCTTCCTCATGCACGTGATGATCGGCTACCCGGCGATCGACGCCGAACGCGAAATCCTGCAGCTCGTTCGCGACGAAGCCGCGCACAAGCTGCCGACTCCGCCGAGCCAGGTCGCCCAGCAGCGAATCTTCGCAGCGCGCCAGGAAGTGCTGGCAATGCACATGGCGCCGGAAGTCGAGGAATACATCATCCAGCTCATCATGGCGACGCGCAAGCCCCTCGTCTACGGCGAGGATCTGGCCGGCTGGCTCGAATACGGCGCCAGCCCCCGGGGAACAATCTCCCTCGACCGTTGCGCGCGCGCCCATGCCTGGCTCCAGGGAAGAGATTTCGTCAGCCCCGATGACGTGCAGGAAGTCCTGTTCGACGTGTTGCGCCATCGCATCCTGCTCACTTTCGAGGCCGAAGCGAGCGGCGTCAGCCCGGACCAGGTTCTCGAAACGGTCCGGCAACGCGTGCCATCGGCCTGAGCGGGCGCCGCCGGCATGAGCTACAGGCAGCGCAGCGACCCTGGCCACGCGCGCTATCAGGTGCAAGGCGCCACGGTGAGCCTGCAACAACTGCTCACCCAGCGCCACGCAGCCAAGACCCTCGAATATCTCGCCCACTCGCGCTCGATCGCCGGAATCAGCGGGCTGCACCTGTCGCGGATGCGCGGCCGCGGCATCGATTTCGAGGAATTTCGCCCCTACCAGCCCGGCGACGACATCAAGCTGATCGACTGGCGCGTCACCGCGCGAACCAGCAAGCCCTTTGCCAAGGTCTTCCGCGAGGAACGCGAACGCCCCGTCATTATCGCCGTCGACCAGAGCCACAACATGTATTTCGGCAGCCAGGTGGCGTTCAAGTCGGTGATCGCCGCCCAGGCCGCCGCGCTGTTTTGCTGGCTGGCGATCGACAACGGCGACCGCGTCGGGGGCCTGGTGTTTTCCGACCACGCGGCAACGCTGGTGCGGCCCAAGCGCAGCCGCCGCTCGGCCCTGCACCTGCTCAAGCAGATTCACGAGTTCAACAACGCCTTGCGCGAGGCCACCAGGGCCGGGCCCGGCGCGAAGGAGGCGGAAGGCGCGGAGAGCGGCGGCCTCGCGGCGCCGCTGGCGCAAATGCGCAAGATCCTGCGCCCCGGCAGCACCCTGTACCTGATCTCGGATTTTGTCACCCTCGACGAGCGCGCGCTGCGCTACCTCGGCCAGCTCAGCCGGCAGAACAACGTCGTCTGCTGTTTCGTCCACGATGCCCTCGAGGAGTCGCTGCCCTCCCCAGGCGTGTACAGCATCACCGATGGCCGGCGCAAAGGCGCCTTGCACACCCATGGTCGACGCGCCAGGGAGCAGTATCGCGAGCAGTTCGCCGAGCGCTGCCGCGTGCTCGAGGCCGAGTTCGACCGGCTGCAAGTGTCCTTGCTGAAATTTCGCACCAACGAACTCGTGGTGGAGCAGATTCGCCAATGGATCACGCGGAACTGCTAGAGCAACTCGCCGATATCCATTTGCCGGAAGCCGTCGGCTTCTGGCCGCTGGCGCCTGGCTGGTGGCTGCTTGGCCTGTTGCTGCTCGCCGGGCTCTATCTGGGTGGCCGCGCCCTGCTGGCGAACTGGCGCAGGCGGCGCTATTGCGCCGAAGCCCTGGCCGTGCTCGAGTCGATCCGCGAAGAATTCGCCGCAGCAGGCGCCGCAGCGCTCGAGGCCGCGACCTTGCGCTACGTGAATGCCTGCAATGCGCTGTTACGGCGAGTCGCCCTGGCGCATTTTCCCGGCGCGCCGGCGAGCCTCGGCGGCGAGCAGTGGATCGCCTTCCTGCGGGGCAATGGAGACTGCCGCAAGCTCGACGAGCCGCTCGCCGAGGCATTGCGCCGGGGCCGCTTCCAGCGCACCATTGCCGTCGATGCTGTCGATGCGGAAGCCCTGCACGGATTTTGCGAGCAATGGATCCGCTCGGTGTATTTGCGCCGGGGCATCCCGGCAAGCGAAAATCGCGCTGGAGACCAACGAGCCAGGACAGGCCGAAACAGAACCGAAACAGGATAGACAACCCCAATGCTTGAACTGACCTGGCCCTGGGCCTTGCTCGCCCTGCCCCTGCCGATCTTCGTGCATTGGCTGCTGGCGCGCGCGCCGCGCCAGGACGCGGCGCTCTACGTGCCGTTTTTCCATACGCTGACGCAGTTGGCTGGCGCGGGCGAGAAGCTCGCGCCAGGGCGCATTCTCAAGCTGCTGCTGTGCGTGCTGATCTGGCTGCTGCTCGTGCTCGCCGCAGCGCGACCGCAATGGCTTGGCGAACCCGTGCAACTGCCTTCCACGGGCCGCGACCTGATGCTCGCGGTGGACATTTCCGGAAGCATGGAAGCCCAGGACATGGCGACGGGCAACCGCGCCGCTTCGCGAATCGAGGTCGTCAAGGCCGTGGTCGGCGATTTCGTCGAGCGGCGCAAGGGCGACCGGCTCGGGCTGATCCTGTTCGCCGCCCATGCATACATCCAGGCGCCCCTGACCTTCGACCGCGAGGTGGTGGGTCAATTGCTCGAAGAAGCCGATATCGGCATCATCGAGGAATCAGCCACCGCCATCGGCGACGCCATCGGCCTGGCGGTGCGGCATTTGCGCAAGCGGCCCGAAAACAGCCGCGTGCTCGCCCTGCTCACCGACGGCGTGAACAATGCCGGCGAGATCTCGCCGCTGCAGGCCAGCCAGCTCGCGGGCAGCGAAAACATCAGGATCTACGCGATCGGCATCGGCGCCGACCAGCTCACCCAGCAGACCTTCTTCGGCGCGCGAACGATCAACCCTTCGGCGGAACTCGACGAGGCGATGCTGACCCGGATCGCCGAGGCCACCGGAGGCCGCTATTTCCGGGCAAGGAATGTTGGCGATCTGGTCGGGATCTACCAGGAGCTCGATCGCCTCGAAAGCGTCGAGCAGGACGAGCAGACCTACCGCCCGGTCCGGGTGCTGTTCCATTGGCCGCTGGGCGCGGCGCTGCTGCTCAGTTTCGCCTTCGCGCTCGCGTCGATCCCCTGGCGCTCGCTGGCGCCGGATCGCATCCCGCGACAGCCCGAAAGAACGAGCGAGGCCTAGCCATGGAATGGTTCAGCGCCACGATCGACAGCCTGGGCAGCCTCGACAGTCTGGGCAGCTTGCGCGAATTCCACTTCCTGCGCCCCTGGTGGCTGCTGGCTCTGCTCCCGGCAATGCTTTTTGTGTCTGTGCTTTGGCGGCTGAACAGCACGATCAATGCATGGGAAAAGGCCATCGACAAGGAACTGCTGCCGCATTTGCTCGACCGCTCGCGCAGCGGCGCCCAGCGCGCTCCGCTGCTATTGCTGCTTTGCGCATGGCTGCTGTCGGCCGTGGCTCTCGCCGGCCCGGTCTGGCAGCAACTGCCCCAGCCCGTGCAGCAACGCGAGGACGCCCTCGTCATCGCCATGGACCTGTCGCTGTCGATGTTTGCCCAGGACCACGAACCGTCACGGCTCGAGCTCGCCAAGCGCAAGCTGCGCGACCTGCTCAGCCTGCGCGACGAGGGACAGACCGCCCTGGTCGCCTATGCCGGCGATGCCCACGCCGTCATGCCCCTGACCGATGATGTGGTCACGATCGAGGCGCTGGTTCCTTCGCTCAACCCGAACATCATGCCGCTGTTCGGCAGCAATCCCGCCGCCGCCATCGACATGGCCCTCGATCTGCTCGACAACGTGGAGGTCTCCCGGGGCAGGATCCTGCTGATAACCGACGGCATCGACAGTATCGACGAGCAATTGCGAATCGCCCGCCAGCTCGAGGGAACTCCCCACGAGCTGCTGATCCTCGGAATCGGCACCGAACAGGGGGCGCCGATCCGCAGCAACGACGGCAATTTCCTCACCGACGCCCAAGGCGAGGTGGTCGTGCCGAAACTGAACCGCGAGCTGTTGCGCTCGCTGGCAGGCCGGGTCGGCGGGCGCTATCACGACATTGCCCTCGGCAACTCGGACCTGACGTACCTGCTCGCCGAGCGCGACTGGCGCGACGATGCGCAACTGAGCGAGGTCGAGGATGAATTCGACATCTGGCACGAAGCCGGACCCTGGCTGCTCGTGCTGCTCGTTCCCCTCGCTGCGCTGGGATTTCGCCGCGGCTGGCTGCTCAGCGGGCTGCTCGCTGCCAGCGCTGCGTTGTTCGCTCCGGCGCAGCAGGCCCAGGCAGCCGAATGGGCGGCCTGGTGGAAAACCCCCGACCAGCGCGGCGCGGCAGCCTTCGCCAAGGAAGAGCACGAGCTCGCGGCGGAGCTGTTCGAGGCGCCCGGCTGGCAAGGCGCGGCGAACTACCGGGCCGGCGACTACGATGCTGCCAGCGCTGCCTTCAGCGCCATCGACAGCCCCACGGCGAACTACAATCGCGGCAATGCTCTCGCCTTCGCCGGCAACTACCCCGAGGCCCTCGCTGCCTACGAGCTGACCCTGGCAGCCGAGCCTGAACACGAGGACGCGCTGCACAACCGCGCCATCGTCGAGCAACTGCTGCAACAGCAGCAGTCCGAGCAGCAGGAGGACGGAGAGGAAAACGAACAGGACG
>RKSA01000144.1 GCA_007571115.1 Gammaproteobacteria bacterium | reverse complement strand
TGATGAATCGGCACATTATTGCTCTCCAATGACATTTCGATGAACGAGCTTGCAAGCCCCGATTGTGCCACCATTTTCGCCACCATGAAAGCACGTGAAGGGGATCGGATACAGGCCCTTGGCGATTTTCCGGCTCGTCAAGCCCAGCTTTGCATCTTGAGTTGCAAAAACTGATCGAAGTCCTGGACGTTCGCTGTCACCAGAGTCAGATCGTTGACGACGGCGATCGCGGCGATCTGACCATCAACGAATGGCGGCGTGCAGCCGACCGCAGCAAGCCGCGCCCGTTCCAAGGCGTGCCAGTCGGCCGCATCCTGATCGTAGCCGAGCACCGGGTAGTTCGCGCGCACCACATCCTCGATATAGTGCTCGAGCGCTTCGCGCCTCCTTGATGGCGCAAGACGGGCACAGCCGAATCGCAGTTCGTGCCAGACCGGTGCCGGAATGACAATATCGCCATCGTGCTCGCACAAGCCCCTGAGTATCCCGGGTGCCGGCTTTGGACGCATCGGCTCGGAGACGACATTGGTGTCAAGCAGGTATCGCACCGTCTATAGTCGAACGTCGCGACCCGGTGCCGCATCCCGGACGCCTTCAAGGAACTCTTCCGGATCAATCGCGAGTTCGGCAAGATCGAACGCGCTATTGAACTGCGCATAAGCTTGGCCGAAGCCGGGCCGACCGGCAACGATGCGAGCAAAATCCCGATATCCAACGAGCACCGCCACCGGTTCACCGCGCCGCGTGATCTGTACCGGCCTGCCGCATTCCACTGCCCGGACCAGCCGGGGCAGGTGACGGCGCGCGTCAGCGATCGAATGGAGTTCCGTGATTGTCCCTTCCATGTCCACCTCACATGTTCATGAGAATGTACATGATACAGCTTCTGCATCGCGGTGCAATGCCGTGAGCAGGCTCGGCACCTTGCGGAATTTTTGCCGCTTCCGATGACTTGCTGGAGAATGCGTCGGAGTTCATCAGTTCCGATCTTGCCCGCTAAGCGGGAATCGTCTTCCTACGGTTGCTCGCGGGGGAATGCTGCCAGGCGACGAGGGTGGCGAGCAGGGCTGCGCCGGCGGCGTGGGCGTAGATGGGCAGTGGCGTCCAGAGCAGCAATGCGGCGCTCAATGCGAGCAGCGCTGCGCTGATCGCGTTGAGGGGCTTTTCCAGGTGCCATTGCAGCAGGCCGGCCAGGGCATAGAGCCCTGGGCAGACCCAGGCGAACACTTCGAGGCGTTCGGCCCAAGAGCCGGTAATCAGCGGCGAGTACGCAAACAGCAAGGGGACCAGGTACAGGCCCTTGGCGATTTTCCAGCTCGTGAATCCAGTGGCGAGGGGCCTGGCGCCGGCGATTCCCGCTGCGGCGAAGGAAACGAGGCAGACCGGCGGCGTGACGTTGCTGTCCTGGGATAGCCAGAAAATGATCAGGTGGGCGCTGAGCAGCATTCCCAGCAGCAGCTCGGCAGGCAATAGCTCGGCGCGGATCAACTGCTTCATTTCCAGCGGCATCTGCTGCAGCGCCAGCGCCGCATCGCCGCCGAACAGGCCGAGGGTCGCGGCGACATTCGAGGGCAGATCGGGCGCCTGCAAGGCTTCGAGCAATTGCGCCTGGCTGATCAGGTCGAACAGCAGCGGCGCCGACAGGGTCGCGAGCACGATATACGAGGCCGTCACCGGCAGGCCCATGCCGAGCACCAGCGAAGCAAGGGCGACCAGCGCGATGGTGATGAGCAGCGAGCCCTGGGCCCATTCGGCGATCATCAGCGAGAAGGCATTGCCAAGCCCCGTGGTGATGACGACATTGATGATGATCCCCACCGAAACGAGCAGCAAGGCCGTCGCGACCATGGCCTTCACGCCATCGACGATGGCAGCGAAAACATCCGCGAGCCCCATGGGTTTTGGCGAAATCCACGACGCCAGAACCACGCTGAGCGTCGCGAACGCCGCTGCGGTGGTCGGCGTGCGGCCGCTGACGAGAAACCCCAGCAGAGTGGCGATGGGAATGAGGAAATGCCAGCCCTGCCTGAGCACCGCGGAGACCGATTCGCTTTTCCCTGCGGCGCTGGGCGCGAGGCCGAGGCGTTTCGCCTCGATGCGAACGAAATAGCAGACCGTGAGGAAATAGAGCAAGGCCGGCAGCATTGAGGCGCCGATCACGGTCAGATAGGGAATCTGCGTATAGCTCGCGAGCAGGAAGGCGCCGGCGCCCATGACCGGTGGCATCAGAGCGCCCCCCGTCGAAGAAGCCGCCTCGACTCCAGCGGCAAAGCGCGGCGAAAATCCCGAGCGCCGCATCAGCGGGATCGTGATGACTCCGGTGGAGACGGTGTTCGCCACCGCCGAGCCCGACACCGAGCCCATCAGCCCGGAACCGAGCACCGCGACGAGACCGGCGCCACCGGTGAAACGGCCGGCGAGGCACTGGGCGAGCCTGACGATGAAATCGCCAGCCCCCGACTTGAGCAGGAAGGAGCCGAAAATGATGAAGAGAAAAACGAAGCTCGAGGAGATTCGCGCCGTCAGGCCGAACATTCCCTCGCTGGTGAAGTAGCTGCGGTAGAGAACCGTTTCGAGATTGAGCCCAGGAAAGGCGAACACGCCACTGACGTACCGCCCGAGAAACAGCACGTAGCACAGGCTCAGCACGATCAGCAGCGGCAGGAACCAGCCCGTGGTGCGGCGCGTGAATTCGACGGCCAAGGCGATCGCGACGATCGAGAACACGTAGTCGCTGGCGATGTATTCGGTCTCCCGGGCGTAGAGCGCGTTCTCGAAAGCGATCAGGTAGCCCGCGCTCGCCACCGCGAGCGCGGCGAGCGCGATGTTCAGCCAGTAGCGCGGCGAGCGGTGCGTCAGCTCCGGCGCCTCGTTGTCGAGCAATGCGCAAATCGCGACGAAGCCGCCGAAGTGGATCGCGGCGAGCCACAGCTCGGAGATGCTGGCGAAGACATTGCAATAGATGTGGAATAGCGCAAACAGCAGCGCCGCCCAGCGCAGCAGCGGCGAAGTCATGGCGCGCTGCCGCCTGGCGGCTCGGTGGCAGGCTCTTCGAGAACGAGCCGCGCAGGGATTTCCAGCCCGGCTTCATTCGCGACTTCGCGATAGTAGCGCAAGGCGCCGGCGTGCAGAGGCGCACCGAGGCCATCGATCGCGAGCTCGAGGCGCATGTCTTTGGTGGCGCCGTGGATTTCCTGCAAGGTCGCGAGATTTTCCCAGATCACCCGGGTGACATGGTAGACGACCTCCTCGGCAACATCGGCCCGGACCACGAGCACGTTCGGCGAGGCGACGGTGCGAACCGGCTCGGTCTGGCCCGGATATGTCAAGGGCGGAAAGTCGTGCCAGTCCCAGAGAGGATAGCGGGAATTGATCTGCTCGAGCTCGTGCTGCGACCAGTTGAGGATGCGGATCCGCTCGCCCATCAGGGCGTAGGCCCTGGTAATCGAGCTCACCGGAGCGCCAGCGGGGATGTTCATGCCGACGATATTGCCATCCTGGATCGCGCCGACCGTGGCGCCATAACCCATCCATGCCAGGCTGAACTTGTTTTGGTAGTCGATGCCGAGGGTTTCGAGGATGAAGCGGCCGGTCTGCTCGGCGCCCGAATTGCGCGCTCCGAGCACGTAGCGC
>RKSA01000177.1 GCA_007571115.1 Gammaproteobacteria bacterium | reverse complement strand
TTCTCGAACCAAAGTGCGTAGCTCTCCTTGCTCCGTTTCTTGAAACAATTGCCATTGAAGTTCTTGGTGAGATTGTATGGTGGATCCAGAATCAGCAAGTCTGCAAAGTCATTTGGCAGGAATTGCGCAAGTTTAAAAAAATCGCCTTCTAGCAGAAGACGGTTCATGTCGGTGAGATCGAGGTTCGCTGCAATCCGCGAAATTCCACCAGATAGCTCAAGCAATTCTTCAGGAGTGCATGACAAAGTCCGATTTCGTGGCGCTTGATGTGGCATGTCGATTCTCGTGCCCGGTTTCCTGCGTGGTGCTGCTGTGAACCGAAATAGATGTCGCTCGTGAGTGTAGCATGTGTTGCCGGAAGACGTATGCCGTGGCGACGACAGGGATTTTGTCGGGCGAGGAGGCGATGGATCAATGAGGCTCTGAGCGAAAGGAAAACTGTTGCAGCTTGATTTCGGCGCCTTGGATGGCGGCGTACCAGCCTTGGCGGTCCCAGTCGCCGAGGACGATCCGTCTTGCGGGGGTCTGCGCGTCCGGGCCGGCTTCGGCCAGTTCGTGGACCGCCGGGCGGTGCGTGTGGCCGTGTACGATTCGCGGGCAGCCGCTCGATTCGATCAGGTTGTTGACGGCTTCTCGGTTGACATCCATGATTTCGCTGGGCTTGCCGCTCGTGGCTGCCTTGCTTTGCTGCCTGGCGCGGTCGGCCCAGGCTTGGCGTTCGGTGAGCGGGCGGGAGAGGAAATCCCGCTGCCAGGCGGGATTGCGGACCATTGCGCGGAACTTCTGGTAGTCGAGGTCATCGGTGCAGAGCACGTCGCCGTGCAGGAGCAGCCAGTCGCCGCCTTGGACGTGCAACCGGTGTGGCTCCTCGATCAGCCCGGCGCCACAGCGCTGCGCGTATTGCTCGCCGAGCAGGAAATCGCGGTTGCCGTGCATGAGGTGGACGCTTGCGCCGCGCCTGGCGACCGTGCGCAAGGCATTGGCGACGAGCTCCGCAAGCCGCGATGGCGAATCGTCGCCGATCCACAATTCGAACAGGTCGCCGAGGATGAACAGGTCGGTGCAGCGAGCGGGAAGGGCGGCAGTGAAGTCGACAAAGGCGCGAGTGATGTCCGGGCGCGAGTCTTGCAGATGCAAGTCGGAAATCAGGATGATTTCGGCATCGGGCACGGCGCTTGCGGCGTTCAGTCGCCGTCGGGCTCGACCGTGGCCGATTCGATGACGATTTCCTCGACGGGGACATCGCGATGACCGGCTTCGTTGTGCGTCTTGCTGGCCTTGATCCGGTCGACCACGTCCATGCCCTCGACGACCTTGCCGAAAACCGCATAGCCCCAGCCGTTTGACGTTTTGCTGCGATGGTTGAGGAAGGGGTTGTCACTGACATTGATGAAGAATTGCGAGGTCGCCGAATGCGGCTCGGAAGTGCGCGCCATCGCCAGGCTGCCGGTGACATTCTTCAGGCCGTTGTCGGCCTCGTTGCGGATCGGCGCATTGCCCGGCTTTTCCTGCATTTCCGAAGTCAGGCCGCCTCCCTGGATCATGAAGCCGTCGATGACGCGATGGAACAGCGTGCCATCGTAGAAGCCCTGCTCGACGTAATCCTGGAAATTGCGCGCCGAAAGCGGCGCCCTGTCGAAATCGAGGACAACGCGGATGGTCCCCAAACTGGTCTTAAGAGTGATCACGCAATCGTTCCTGGCAAGGCGCGGACGCCGGAAAATGGCCTGCGGAGGGTGAAGCGCCCTCGGCAATGCTGCTATGATAGCGGCTTTCCCCCATTGGCAAAAGCGGCCCATCTGGCGCACTGGCCGGTTCCAGGCTTGGCGGCAGCCGCTCCACGACATGAACGATTCGAGTCAAGCTGCCGCAGCGCTCGCCACCGGCGAAGCCTCAGGCTTCATTCGCCAGATGATTGCCCGGGATCTAGCCCGGGGCAAACATGCAGGCCGCGTGCATACGCGCTTCCCCCCGGAGCCTAACGGCCACCTGCATATCGGCCATGCCAAGTCGATCTGTCTCAATTTCGGCATCGCCGAAGAATATGGAGGCCATTGCAACCTGCGTTTCGACGACACCAATCCACTCAAGGAAAGCCAGGAATTCGTCGATGCGATCAAGCAGAGCATTCGCTGGCTTGGTTTCCGCTGGCACGGCGAGGTTCGTTATTCCTCGTCGTATTTCGCACAATTGCACGAATTCGCCAGGCAGCTCATCGGCAAGGGCAAGGCCTATGTCTGCGCTCTGAGCCCCGAGCAGATTCGCGAATATCGCGGCAGCCTCACCGAGCCGGGAACCCCGAGCCCCTGGCGCGACCGCGAAGCCCGCGAGAGCCTGGCGCTGTTCGAGCGCATGAGGGCCGGCGAGTTCGCCGACGGCGCCTTGAGCCTGCGCGCCAGGATCGACATGGCCTCGCCCAATATCAACATGCGCGACCCGGTGCTGTATCGCATCCGCCATGCCGCCCATCACCAGACCGGCACGCAGTGGCCAATCTACCCGACCTACGACTACACGCATTGCATTTCCGATGCGCTGGAAAACATCACCCATTCGCTATGCACCCTCGAATTCGAGGATCATCGGCCCTTGTACGACTGGATTCTCGCCAATCTCGACCTCGACTCGCTGAGCGAGGCGAGCAGCCTGGGCGATTCGGCAGCGCCTTTCGTGTTGCCGGAGCAGACCGAATTTGCCAAGCTGCGGCTCAGCTACACCTTGCTCGGCAAGCGTTTTCTGCGAGCGCTCGTGGAGGGCGGCAAGGTCGATGGCTGGGACGACCCGCGCATGCCGACCTTGGCGGGAATGCGGCGGCGCGGCTACACGCCTGGGGCGATCCGCAACTTCTGTGAGGCAGTCGGCGTGGCCCGGGCCGAAAGCGTCGTCGATATCGCCATGCTCGAACACGCGATCCGCGAAGATCTCGACCACAATGCGCCTCGCGCGATGTGCGTGTTGCGACCGCTGAAAGTCGTGCTCGACAATTTTCCTGCCGAGCGCAGGCAGGTGCTGCGTCTCGCGCGTCATCCGAAACGCCCGGAACTCGGCGAGCGCGAAGTCCCCCTGACCCGGGAGCTCTGGATCGAAAGCGACGATTTCAGCGAATCGCCGCCTGCCGGGTTCAAGCGCCTCGTCGCTGGCGGAGAAGTGCGCTTGCGCGGCGCCTACGTGATTCGCTGCCACGAGGTTCTGCGCGACGAGTCTGGCGGAATCCGCGAGCTTCGCTGCTGCGTCGATTTCGATACCCTCGGCAAGCGCCCCGAAGGGCGCAAGGTCAAGGGAGTGATCCACTGGGTCGCGGCGGACGAGGCGAAGCCGGTCGAGCTGCGCTTGTACGATCGGCTGTTTCTGCACGAAAATCCGGCACCGAAAAGCGTCGCGGAAGTTTTCGGCGAACTCAATCCCGACTCGTTCGAGCGCCTCGAAAATTGCATGCTGGAACCCGCTGCCCTCGATGGCGGCGAGCATTTCCAGTTCGAGCGAGTCGGGTATTTCGTTCGTGATCGCGCTGCCGTCGGCAACGGTGCGGCGGTGTTCAACCGCACCATCCACTTGCGCGATTCCTGGGGTGCTGTCCGCTGACACGGGTGATCGCAGGAATAGCTTTACCAGAAACAGCTTTGCCAGAAACAG
>RKSA01000222.1 GCA_007571115.1 Gammaproteobacteria bacterium | reverse complement strand
GGCGGGCGAGGGCGCGGCCGGCGGCCTGCTGTTCGGCGGCACGGCGCGAGGGCCCGCTGCCTTCGGTGGCGATGTCGAATGTTGGCAGCCTGCAGCACACCTGGAAATCCTGCTCGTGGCCGCGCCCGATCACCGCTGCGGTCTGGTAGTCGGGCAGCGGCTTGCCGGCGGCTTGCATGAATTCCTGCAAGCGCGACTTGTTGTCCTTGCGGATTCCGCTTTCGGCATAGCCGGCGCCTGGCGCGGGGAAGCAGCGCTCGACGAACTCGCGGCATGGAGCGAGGCCGCCATCGAGATAGATCGCCGCGAGCAGCGCTTCGAGGGCGCAGGCGAGGATTGATTCGCGATCCCTTCCGCCACTGCGCGCCTCGCCGGCGCCGAGCTCGAGCAGTTCGCCGAGCTGCAGTTCCCTGGCGATGCGGGCCAGGGTCGCGCCGTTGATGAGCGCCGAACGCATGATCGTCAAATCGCCTTCGCTGGCCTCGGGATGGGCGCACCAGGCCGCCTCGGCAGTCAGATAGCCGAGCAGGGCATCGCCGAGGAACTCGAGCCTTTCGTTGTGTTCCTGGCGAGCGCTGCGATGCGTCAGGGCGCGTTGCGCCAGCGACACGTCGTTGAAACGGTAGCCGATTCGCTGCTGCAAGATGGCGGAGTCGAGTGCCATGGCGAGGGCCTGGTCGCGGCGCGCATCCGGCTAGCGTATCCAGCGCGCCGAGGAAAACCCCGGCAGGTTCCAGCCGGGTTCCTTGTGCATCCAGACCGCCACCGCCTTGCCGACGATGTTCGCTTCCGGAACCATTCCCCAGATGCGGCTGTCGCTGCTTTCGTCGCGGTTGTCGCCCATGACGAAATAGCTGCCTGGCGGAACGACCCACACGTTGCGCAATGCGCCGCGCCGGGCCTGGTTCTTGGTCTGGATGAGGTGTTCGGCGCCACCGATGACCTCCCTGTGCAAGGTTCCGGGAATCGGACCGAAAGCCGAACGGATCGTCGTCTCGCCATCGGCCTGGCGCGGCACTCGCTCGCGGTTGATGTACAGCTCGCCGTCCTGGTAGCGGACGGTGTCTCCGGGGATGCCGATCACGCGCTTGATGTAGTACTGGTTCTCATGAGGAGGAATGAAAACCATCACCTCGCCGCGTTCGGGAGTGTCGATCTCGATGAGTTTCGTTCCAACGACCGGCAGGCGCAGGCCATAGGCATACTTGTTGACGAGGATGAAATCGCCGATTTCGAGCGTTGGAATCATCGAGCCCGTGGGAATCTGGAAAGGCTCGAAGAGAAACGAGCGCAGCACCAGCACCAGCGCGAGCACGGGGAAGAATGCCTTGGCGTATTCGACGACTACCGGCTCCCGGGTCCGTTGCGCGATTTGCTGCTCGAGCTGCTCGGGCTTGCCGGCGCGGCTTTTGCGCATTTCCCTGGCCCGGGAGTCGCGGCTGGGCTTGAGCAGAACGAGGTCGAGCAACCAGATCAGCCCCGACAAGGCCACGAGAATGACGAGCAGCAAAGAAAAATCGATATTCATGGGAATTGCTTGTTTAGCTCCTTCAGGAATCGGTCTTGAGCACCGCGAGGAAGGCCTCCTGGGGCACTTCCACATTGCCGAGCCGCTTCATGCGCTTCTTGCCAGCTTTCTGTTTTTCAAGCAGTTTCTTCTTACGCGTGATGTCGCCGCCATAGCATTTGGCGGTGACGTTCTTGCGCATCGCCTTGACCGTCGAACGCGCGATGATCTGGCCGCCGATCGCCGCCTGGATCGCCACATCGTAAAGCTGGCGCGGAATCAGCTCGCGCATTTTCTCGACGAGTTCGCGGCCCCGGGAATGCGCATGGCCGTGGAACACGATCAAGGTCAGGGCATCGATGCGCTCGCCGTTGACAAGGATATCCAATCGCACCAGCTTTGACGAATCGAAGCGCAGCACGTGGTAGTCCATCGAGGCATAGCCGCGACTCACCGACTTGAGCCGGTCGAAAAAGTCCATGACCACCTCGTTCATGGGCAGCTCGTAGCGCAGCGCGACCTGCCTGCCGACGAACTGCATGTCCTTCTGCACGCCGCGCCTTGCCTCGCACAGGCCGATCACCGCGCCGAGGTTCGCTTGGGGAACGAGGATATTCGCCTCGACCAGGGGCTCGCGCATCTGCTCGATCTGGTTCATCGGCGGCAGTTGCGCAGGGCTATCGACGAGCAGCGTCTCGCCGTCCTTGCGCAGAACCTCGTAGGCCACGGTCGGCGCCGTGGTGATCAGGTCCAGATCGTATTCGCGCTCGAGGCGCTCCTGGATGATTTCCATGTGCAACATGCCGAGGAAGCCGCAGCGGAAGCCGAAACCGAGAGCCGGCGAGTTTTCCGGCTGGTATTGCAGCGAGGCGTCGTTCAGCGACAGCTTGGCGAGGGCTTCGCGGAAGCTTTCCAGGTCGTCGGAATCGATCGGATAAAGCCCCGCGTACACCTGGGGAGTGATGCGCCGGAAGCCCGCCAGGGCCGCAGTATCGGGACTCGCCGCGTGGATGATGGTATCGCCCACGGGAGCGCCGTGGATGTCCTTGATCCCGGCACAGACGAAGCCGACCTCGCCGGCCGCAAGCTCCGCCCTGGTGGCGCGTTTCGGCGTGAAGACTCCTACCTGGTCGACTTCCTGGGCCTTGCCCTGGGTCTTGACGATGATCCGGTCGCCGCGCCTGATGCGGCCGTTCATCACTCGCACGAGGGAGATCACGCCAAGGTAGTTGTCGAACCAGGAATCGATGATGAGCGCTTGCAAATGCTCCTCCGGCGAACCGCCAGGAGGAGGCACGAGGCTGATGAGCCGCTCGAGGATCGCCGTCACTCCGGCGCCGGTCTTGGCGCTGACCTCGAGGGCGTCGCTGGCGTCGATGCCGATGATCTCGCCGATTTCCCCGCGAACGCGCTCGGGCTCGGCGTGGTCAAGATCGATCTTGTTCAGGACCGGAATCACTTCGACATCCTGCTCGACCGCAGTATGGCAAGTCGCCAGGGTCTGCGCCTCGACTCCCTGGGAGGCATCGACGACGAGCAGGGCGCCTTCGCAGGCGGCGAGCGAACGCGACACTTCATAGCTGAAATCGACGTGCCCGGGGGTGTCGATGAAGTTCAACTGGTAGCGCTGGCCGTCAGCGGCCTCGTGGAACAGGGTGACGCTCTGCGCCTTGATCGTGATGCCGCGCTCGCGCTCGATGTCGAGAGTATCGAGCACCTGGGAGGCCATTTCGCGCTGACTGAGGCCACCGCAAATCTGGATGAAGCGATCGGCCAGCGTCGATTTGCCATGGTCGATATGGGCGATGATGGAAAAATTGCGGATCAGGGCCTGATCGGTCACGGCAGCAGAAAGGGCGAAAAAATCAGCCCGCAAGTCTACTCGATCAAGCCCGCGCTGTCAGTGCGCAGCCTTGTCCAACGCGAAGCGAGTCTGAAACCGGATGTTTGTGCATCATTCGGGAATGATTGTGGACATTCAGACGCGGCGGCCAAGCACCATCGGGGAGTTGCGCACCTTCTTGGAAAATACTTGCATGCTAGCCCGGATATTGCATGAGCGCTCCGGTTTGGCGGGAAATACGACGCTTTCAGGCCTCGCCGGAGCGTGACGGTTCCGGCCATGCGGAAATCGCTCC
>RKSA01000202.1 GCA_007571115.1 Gammaproteobacteria bacterium | reverse complement strand
ACCATGATGACGGTGATGTCGGGGCGGATCTGCATCCCTTCCTCGACGATGTTGAAACCGTGGGAATACGCCAGGCACGAGTCCTGCCGCATCAGCGGCATGACCTGGGAGATCACCGCGCTGTGCTGCTTGTCCGGAGTGAGGTTGAGCACGAGCTCGGCAGCGGGAACCAGTTCCTCGAAAGTGCCGACGGCGAAACCGTTGCCCGTGGCGTTTTTCCACGAGGCGCGCTGCTCGGCGATCGCCTCGGGGCGCAGGGCGAAAGCGATGTCGAGTCCGCTGTCGCGCATGTTCAGGCCCTGGTTGAGGCCCTGGGCGCCGCATCCGGCGATGACGATTTTCTTGCCGCGCAATGGCTCGACGCCGTCGTGAAACTCCGAGCGCTCCATGAAGCGGCACTTGCCAAGTTGTTGCAATTGAAGGCGCAAGGGGAGAGAGTTAAAGTAATTCATGAGATTTTCCTGGCATCGGGCGAAACAGGCAAACGAAATAGTGGGCAAAACGGCACCGAAATCGATTCGGCAAATGCGGCGCGATGATATAGCATCCGTCCCTGAGGGTAAATTCGGCTAGGCGGCACCGGCGCGGAATCCCGGCGCCGCCAGCCCGAGCAAGCTGAACGGACCAGGCCATGAGCGAATCGGAACCATCTGCCGAGGCGAAGCAGGCGCCCCCGGGGCGGCCCGGGGAGAAGGCTGCGGAATTGCCTCCGGAAGGCGAAAGCATGATCCCCATCGACGAGCACGAGGAACTCGTCTCGGAAGGCGGCCGCCAGGTCATCAGGCGCGGCGTCTATCTGCTGCCGAACCTGCTGACCCTGGGAGCGCTGTTCGCCGGCTTCTATGCCGTGATCGCCGGCATGTCGGGCAATTTCAACGAGGCCGGCTGGGCAATCCTGATCGCCGGCGTGCTCGATGGCCTCGACGGTCGAATTGCCAGGCTGACCCGCAGCCAAAGCGCCTTCGGCGCCGAATTCGACAGCCTCTCGGACATGGTTTCCTTCGGCATGGCGCCGGCCCTGATCGTGTTCAGTTGGGCATTCGAGCCCCTCGGCCGGCTCGGCTGGGCCGCGAGCTTCTTCTACATGGCCTGCGCGGCCTTGCGCCTGGCGCGTTTCAATGTCCAGCTCGGCACCGTCGACAAGCGCTTCTTCCTCGGTCTGCAAAGCCCGGTGGCAGCCGGCCTTGTCACCTTCATTCCCTGGGTCGGCTACAAGTACCAGATCGAGGTGACCGCGCTGGTTGCCTATCCTGCGGCTGCGGTCGTGGTGCTGACGGGACTGCTGATGATCTCGAACTACCGCTACTTCAGTTTCAAGGTTCTGAACGTCAAGGGCACGGTTCCCTACATGGTGCTATTATCGACCTTGGCGGCGCTCGTGGTGGTCGCCCAGACTCCCCACGAGATCCTGCTCTCGATGTGCGTGGTCTATGCGGCGTCGGCGCCCCTGGCATCGCTGTATCGCAAGCGCGGCGTGTTGCGGGGCCGCCCTGCCGTCAAGGCGGAACAGGCCCCGGGCGACCCGCCCGGCACCGGGCGCCAGGGCTGAACCAAGACTTCCAGCGGATGGGCATTGCCATGTTGGTGAAAAAGCCTGCGGACATTCAGCCATCGGAAATCACTCCGGAAAGCGTCTATCGGCGCCGCCGCGAATTCCTGCGCACCGGCGCGACGCTACTCGGTGGCGGCGCCTTGCTTCCCGGACTGGCGCTGGCCCAGCAGGGCGATGCCCTGAAGGCTGCGGCGCCAGCAGACCTCGCCCGCACTCCGCCTGCTCCCTGGTGGGAGGGCAAGTTCGCCGCCATCGAGCCGGCGCCATCGAGCGAGCCTTTCTTCACCAGCGAGGCATTGACTCCGTACCGCGACGTGATCCGCTACAACAATTTCTACGAGTTCGGCATGAACAAGTCCGATCCCTCGAATCGCTCGGGGGATTTCCGCGTCGATCCCTGGTCGGTGGAAATCGCCGGCGAGGTCGCCAGGCCCGGTCGCTATCATCTCGAAGACATTCTCAAGCCCCACGCTCTCGAAGAGCGCGTCTACCGGCTGCGCTGCGTCGAGGCCTGGTCGATGGTGATTCCCTGGATCGGCTTTCCGCTGGCCGACCTCATCAAGCGCTTCGAGCCCACCGGCAACGCGCGCTATGTCGAATTCGAAACTGTCGTGCAGCGCGACTCGATGCCCGGAGTCCGTTCGCCTTTCTCGATCATCGACTGGCCGTACCGCGAAGGCCTGCGAATCGACGAGGCGATGAACGAGTTGAGCTTTCTCGCGGTGGGACTGTATGGCAGCTATCTGCCGGCACAGAACGGCGCGCCGATCAGGCTCGTGGTGCCATGGAAATACGGTTTCAAGAGCATCAAGTCGATCGTGCGGATCCATTTCCGCAAAACCCAGCCCAATACGAGCTGGAACGACTTGCAAGCGAACGAGTACGGCTTTTATGCCAACGTCAACCCTGAAGTGCATCATCCGCGCTGGCGCCAGGACACCGAGCGCAGGCTGCCACAGAACCTGTTCAGCCGCAGGGTGATTCCGACTCGCCTGTTCAACGGCTACGGGGAGCAGGTCGCGCATCTGTACCAGGGAATGGACCTAGCGCGCCATTACTGACTCCTGGCAAGGTTGATTTCAGTCAAGATGACAATCCCCCCTGGAGCAGCCAAGCTCGCGGTCTTCGCCCTGGGGCTCGTTCCGCTGGCCTTGCTGCTCGCGCAAATCATCCGCAGCGATTTTGGCCCCGACCCGGCCCAGGAACTCGCGGGCAGCACCGGCGAATGGAGCCTGCGCCTGCTGCTCGCGACCCTGTGCCTGACTCCCCTGCGGCAGCTCACCGGCAAGGTTTTTTTTGTGCGCATTCGCCGCATGGTCGGCCTGTTCGCGCTGTTCTACGCGAGCTTGCACGCGTTCGTCTGGCTGTCCTTGCTGCTCGGCTTTCGCTGGCACGCCATCGGCGAGGAGTTGCTCGAGCGGCCCTATGTCACGGTCGGCTTTGCCAGCCTGCTGATCCTTGTCGCCTTGGGGATCACCTCGCCCAAGGCCATGGTCCGGCGCATGGGCAGAAACTGGAAGCGGCTGCACCGGCTCGTCTACGTTGCAGCGATTCTCGCCATTGTCCATCTGGCGTGGGTTTCGCGTACCGACTTCGGTGAAACCGTCTTCCATGGATCGATTCTCGCGTTGCTGCTTGGCTACCGGCTTTGGCGGCGCTTCGCGAGAACGGCCGGGCAGGCGGCGCGTCGCTAGCCGTCCTGGTCTACAATGGCACCCGGCCCCTTGCATCGAGCGGGCTGTTTCCAGCGAGGACACTTGCCATCATGGAAAAACTGCCCCCAGACCTGCGCCCCGAGCAACACGCCTCGCTAGGCGAAGTGCTCGCCCGGATCGCCGACCGCCACGGCGCCTTGCCGGCTTTCAGTTGTTTTGGCCAGGCCCTGCGCTACCGCGAACTCGACGAGCTCAGCGACCGCTTCGCCGGCTTTCTGCGCGACGAGCTGCAATTGCAGCCCGGCGAGCGGATCGCCGTGCAATTGCCCAATCTGCTGCATTTTCCCGTCGTCACCTATGCGGCGATCAAGGCGGATCTCGTCATCGTCACGACCAATCCGCTCTATACCGCCCCGGAAATGCGCCACCAGCTCGTCGATTCGGG
>RKSA01000219.1 GCA_007571115.1 Gammaproteobacteria bacterium | reverse complement strand
TTTGCGCCAATACGGGTTCGATGATCTGCTCGGCGAGGTGGCGCACAACGGGAACCACGACTCCGTCACCAGTCAAATGGTAGGCCTCATTGTAGTTCTCGGGGAGGATGTAATCGTCGGTCAGCCCCATGAGCCTTGCGGTTTCACGGCTGGAAATGAGTCGGGAACGGATTTTTCCGGGTTCGACGAAGATCACGAGCTGTCGGCTCGATCCTCCGGCTGGCGTCCGCAGGCAGCCGGCCACATTGTCGAAGCGGACTTCCACTCTTTGTGCCTTGCGGCCGTGCCTGTCGCGTCTGGTTCGCTTGTACATCGTTCCGACCATCCTGGTACCCATGGATTGCGCATCGCGAACCTTGGCGCGGTTCACTTCGGACATCATGTCGAGAAGCCGCCGTGTCTCCTGTTCCGAATGCCAGCCAACGTCGCTTGGCCAGTCTTCGCACAGCTCGGAGAAGCCGTTCGCGCGAGGCGGCGGAACAGCGAGGTTCCACCAGATCCAGCCGCTCTGCAATTGGCCTGGCAGCCGTTCGCGAGCGGTCCTGATGGAGCGGGGATGGAAGGTGGTGCTTGGCGCCTGCCTCGTCAAGACGGCGGGGACATCGATATCCTTGCGCACCGCGACGATTAGCAGGCGGGGCCGGGATTGCGGCAGGAACAGCGCGGCGTCGGCGACGAGAGGGCCATATCCGTAGCCGCCATCGTGCATTGCTTGGCAAATCGCTTCGAAATCCTTGCCGCCATGAGAAGTCAGGGCGCCACACACGTTCTCGAGCACGATCAGGCTGGGCGCTCTTGATTCGGAGCAAAGCTCGCGCATTAGCCGCCAAAAGGCCCAGAATGTTCCCGAGCGTTCCCCGCTCAGGCCCGCGCCCTTCCCTGCCAGCGACAGGTCCTGGCAGGGGAAGGACGCCCAGGCCAGGTCGGCGTGGCCTGGCAACTCGCTGGTCGCGACCGACTTGATGTCGCCACACACCAGGCCGTCATCTCCCCAGTTTCGGGCGTAGCATGCAGTTTTCCTGATGTCGATGTCATTCGCGAACGTGCATTTCCAACGCTCGCCGAGCCCGGCGCGGGCCATTCCGGCACCGGAAAAGAATTCGTAGAAGCTCCCGATCACTTGGTTCATTCCAGGGAGTATAAGGGAAAGCTGGTGCCCAGGGGCGGAATCGAACCACCGACACGAGGATTTTCAGTCCTCTGCTCTACCGACTGAGCTACCTGGGCTGGGGGGGCGAATTTTGTCATATTTTGGGATTTTTTGTTGGGGCATTTGGGCGTGACCGGGATGTCCAGGGCCTGTGGAGGGGTAGAAGTGGATTCCGGGGGTTATGCTTGGTGGCTGGGGTGGCTTCAATTTTGCGGAATGTAGCCGGAGGCGCGGTCGTGGTCCTGGTTGTCGAGGAATTTTTCCATGTTTTCCTGCAGGTACTTGCGGTCGGCGGCCTTGGCGAGGTTGAGCTGTTTCTCGTTGATTAGCATGGTCTGCTGGGCGAGCCATTCGCTCCAGGCCTGTTGCGAGACCGTGCGATAGATTTCCTGGCCCTTTGTTCCGGGATAGGGCGGCGTCGGCAGGCCGGGGAGTTCCTTGCCATACTTCCTGCACATTACGGTTCGGGTCATGGGGTATCCCTCGTGGCGGCCATGGCGGCGAGCAGCTTTTTGGCCGGGGCGGCAAGACCCACTTCGACCGGCTCAGCGCTAGAGTACCAAAGCCAGCGGTTCGAATCAGCCACGCCCGGACCAGTTTCGGCAACCTGGTAGCGCACCGGCGAGATATCGAGCAGGAAATGCGTGAAACCATGGCGCATCGATGCGAGATGCTCGGGCTGTCCGTCCTGCAGTCGCACATGGGGGAGTCCGGCCGGGAGCCGTGTTTCTTCCCTGCCATCGACCTGGGGCAGCGAATACAGCGATCCCCAGACGCCATTCGGCGGGCGCTTTTCCAGCAGGATGCGCCCGGCGCGGTCTTGCAGGACAAACATCGTCACGGTTCGCACAGGCAGTTTCCTCGCGGGTTTCCTTCCCGGATACAGGGCGATCTGATCGCGTGCCCTGGCGAGGCAGCGGTCGTGCAATGGGCATTTGGGGCAGGCGGGCTGGCGATGCGTACACAATCCGGCACCGAGATCCATCATTCCCTGGGTATACGCTGCGACCTGATTGCCCGAACCTGTCGGCCTTGCCGCTTCCATGGTCCTCGCTACGCCGCTTGCAAGTCGTTTCGTGTTCGAAACGCCAGCGGGTTCGCGAGGCACGAGCTGTTCGGCCAATTGCCAGAGCGTGGCTGCGGTTCTGCTGTCGGCGGGGTAGCCTTCGATGGCGAAGCAACGCGCCAGCACTCGCTTGACGTTGGCATCGAGAATCGCCGCCGACTTGCCGAATGCCAGCGCCAAGATCGCGCCGGCCGTCGAACGGCCAATTCCGGCGAGACTCGTCAGCCCTGCCAGCGTGTTGGGAACCTGGCCGTGATGGGTCGCCACGATGGTCTTCGCGGCAGCATGCAAGTTGCGAACGCGGCTGTAATAGCCGAGCCCGGTCCATAGATGCAGAACCTGATCGGCATCGGCCGCAGCGAGGCTTGCCACGTCCGGGAACCGTTCGATGAACCGCGCAAAATAGCGAACGACGGTATCGACCCGGGTTTGCTGCAGCATGACTTCCGAAACCCAGACCCGATAAGGAGAACGCTCGGCCTGCCAAGGCAGGTCGTGGCGGCCGTGGACGTGAAACCAGTCGATCACGGCCTCGGCGAAACCTTCCATGGCCCATTGCTGCTCGTTGGAAAAACGCTCTGTCACGGAAGTTACTGAAAAGTTGAGAAAAATGGCCGGCGCTTGCCAGGCCGCGCTCAGTTGGCGCCGCCCATGCGCGAGAAAATCTCGCGCACGGCATGGAAATCGGGTCGGCAGAACTGGCTCGTGTCATAGCGAAAGCGCGCCGCGCACTCGACCGGCCACGAAACGCCCTGATAATCGCGGCTGATCGGGATCGTCTGGCTGAACGGCTCGCCAAGCAAGGTCAGCAACAGCTCGTAATCGAAAGCGCCTGCTCGCCAATCGGCGATCCCGCGGCCCTCGGCGTTGAGGTTGTCCATTCGCAGACTGAACGAATGTTCGCTTCCCAGCCCGCCTTCAAGCGCCAATTCTCCGCGGACTTCGGCGAAGTCGATCAGGTCGGGCCATTGCTCGATCGCCTCGCCCGAGGGGCTGAGCGCGGCGATGGCGGTGAAAAGCTGCTTGACGAGACCGATGTCGACGCGGCTGCCAGTCGAAACGAACGCAACCTCGCCATCGAGGCTGCTGAACAGTTCATCGAGGGAGTAGCCGAGGGCATTGAGGTCCGCTACGATGTCGATTCGCCCCGGAAACACGTCAAATCGCTCGGTCAAAGGAGTCAGGCCAGCGATTGCCAGTCGCTCGCCACGGGCTTCCACGGCCAATTCGCCGCTGGCGGCGTTCCAGCGCAAGTTCGCTGCCACGGTTCCGCCGAGCGTCGTCACCGGTGGCACTTCCAGGTCCAATACGCGATCTTCGACATTGGTGAACAGCGCGAACCCATCGAGGCGCGATTCGTTCGCGATCAGGGCGTCGGCGACGATCAAGCCTGACAGGCTCAGGTTTTCCAGGGCTGGCAGCATTCTGCCGGGGCGCAGCG
>RKSA01000253.1 GCA_007571115.1 Gammaproteobacteria bacterium | reverse complement strand
GCACCGGCCTGTAGCCCGATTCAGCCCAGCCGATGCCCGGAACCAGCCCGGGCATCGGCCAGGCCACGCCACGCCGCCTCCACGCCGGCTGTCATGGCTATCTGCCTGAGCTTCGCTCAGGAAATGCCGAGTTTTGCCGGGAATTCGTTCGTGCGCCTCGCTTTTGCTTCAGGCGAGCAAGCTCTCGAGCATGTCATCGGCAACCTCTTCGACTTCCCTTGCCACCCTGGGCTTCAAGCCGAGCTTCTTCTCCAGCGCTGTCCTTAGCGGGAGCAGCAGATCGTTGGCAGGAGAGGACTTGATCAAGTTGCACATGTCCCTGAACCCGTACACATGCCGCACACGCACCGCGCCGTCGCCGAGGCCATCGGGTCTAGGCAATCGTCAGCGGCGTTTTGCTAGAATGCGGGGTTTGTTTGGCGTGTTGGGGATGGGCGGTATCTGGGTCAAGATTTGCGGGATTACCCGGCGCGAGGATGCCCGGGCGGCGATCGACCTGGGGGCGGATGCCCTGGGGCTTGTTTGCTATCCGCCGAGCAGCCGCCATGTCGAGCCGGGGAGGCTGCGCGAGATCGCTGCGGAGTTTTGCGGGGAAGCCGAATTCCATGCGGTGTTTTGCGATCCGCTGCCCCGGGAGGTCGACGCGGTGATCGGCAGCGGCGTGGTCAGCAGCTTGCAGTTCCATGGCGCCGAGTCGGCCGGGTTCTGCAAGGCCTTCGGCCTTGCCTACACGAAGGCCCTGGGAGTTCGCGAGCATGGCGAGCCGAAGGACTGGCAGCGGTTGCTGCCGCTGCTCGAGAAGTTTGGCTCGGCGCGGAAGATCCTGCTCGATACCCACGACGAGCGGCTCGCCGGTGGCACCGGCAGGAGCTTTCCCTGGGAAATCGCCCAGCGCCTCGTCGAGGCGGGAGTCGATAATCTCGTGCTTGCTGGGGGCTTGTGCGCCGGCAATGTTGCCGAGGCGATTCGTCAGGTCAGGCCCCATGGAGTCGATGTCAGCTCCGGAGTCGAGGCAGGCCCTGGCGTGAAGGATGCAGCCAAGTTGCGTGAATTCATTCGGGAGGCGAGCGATGCCTGAAGCGAGCGGGGAGTTTTCCGCGCCCGACGAGACCGGTCATTTTGGCCCCTACGGCGGCGTGTTCGTCGGCGAGACCTTGATGCGCGCCGTCACGGAGCTTGCTGCGGCCTACGATTCGCTGCGCCGCGACGAGCGCTTCTGGCAGGGCTTCGACGCCGAGCTCGCGAGCTATGTCGGGAGGCCTTCGCCGATCTATCTCGCCGAGCGCCTCAGCGATTCGTGCCAGGGAGCGCGAATCTGGCTGAAACGCGAAGACCTGAACCACACCGGTGCGCACAAGATCAACAATGCCATCGGCCAGGCCCTGCTCGCGAGGCAGATGGGCAAGACTCGCCTGATCGCCGAGACCGGCGCCGGCCAGCACGGCGTCGCCAGCGCCACCGTCGCGGCGCGGCTCGGCCTCGAATGCCACGTCTACATGGGCGCCGAGGACGTCCTGCGCCAGGCGCCGAACGTCTATCGGATGGAGTCGCTCGGGGCGCGGGTGATCGCGGTCGAGTCGGGCTCGCGGACCTTGAAGGACGCGATGAACGAGGCGCTTCGCGACTGGGCTGCGAACGTCGACGATACCTACTACCTGATCGGCACCGTCGCCGGGCCCCACCCCTATCCGTGCATGGTTCGCGACTTCCAGAGCGTGATTGGCAGGGAGGCGCGCAGCCAGTTTCTCGAACGGACCGGCGGCCTGCCTGACGTGCTCGTCGCCTGCGTCGGTGGCGGCTCGAACGCCATCGGCCTGTTCCACCCCTTTCTCGCCGATCGCGAAGTCGCGATGGTCGGAGTCGAAGCCGCAGGCGAGGGGCTCGGAACGGCAAGGCACGCTGCGCCGCTCTGCGCTGGCCGCCCGGGAGTGCTGCACGGCAACCGCACCTACCTGATGAGCGACGACGACGGCCAGATTCTCGACACGCACTCGATTTCGGCGGGCCTCGACTATCCCGGAGTCGGCCCCGAACACGCGTGGCTGAAAGACCTCGGGAGAGTCCGCTATGTCGCGGCGAGCGACGCCGAAACTCTCGCCGCCTTCCATCAGTTGACCCGCCTCGAAGGAATCGTTCCGGCGCTCGAATCGAGCCATGCCCTCGCCTGGGCGACCCGGCTCGCCGCCGACATGGAGCGCGGGCAAAGCATTCTCGTCAATCTCTCGGGGCGAGGCGACAAGGATCTTGAAACCGTCGCCCGCCTGACGGGCGCCCATTCGGCAAGCGCATCATGAGCCGCATCGCCCAATGTGCCGCGCGAGCCAGCCAGGAGCGGCGAGGCCTGCTGATTCCGTATCTGGTCGCGGGGGATCCCGATTTCGCCACCTCGCTGCAACTCATGCACGAGCTCGTTCGGCAAGGCGCCGACATGCTCGAGATCGGAATTCCGTTCAGCGACCCGACTTCCGATGGTCCGGTCATCCAGCGTGGAGTCGAACGCGCTCTCGGCGCTGGAGCGAGCCTGGGCGGCACATTGCAGCTCGCGGCGCACTTCCGCGCCAGCGACGGGCAAACCCCGCTGGTGCTGATGGGCTATCTCAACCCCATCGAGACCATGGGCTATGCGCAATTTGCCGAAGCCTGCGATTTGGCGGGGGTCGACGGCGTGCTCGTGGTCGACATGCCTCCCCACGAGGCCGGCGACCTGTCGGGGCTGCTTGGCGAGCGCGAAATCGACCGCATCTTTCTCGTCGCTCCGACCACCGATTCCGCGCGAACTGCGGAAATCATCGAATCGACGAGCGGTTACCTGTATTATGCGTCACTCAAGGGCGTGACTGGCGCGCGCCTGGAAGATCGCGAATCGGTGGCGAACGACATGGCGCGCTTGCGCAAGCTGACTTCGCTGCCGGTCGTGATCGGTTTCGGCATCAACGACGAGGAAACCGCAGTGGCGATGAACACGCTCGGCGATGGCGTCATCATCGGCAGCGCTCTCGTCGAGCGCATCGCAGCGCTGCCTCCGGCCGGGCAACGCCAGGCGAGCTCGATCAGCGAGGCGGCGAGCCTGATCGGCGCCGTGCGCCGCGCTTTGGACAATTGCGAAAGTCGCGATAGCCGCGAAAGTCGCGACAGTGGCGACGCTTCCCGGAAGGAGCGCGACTCATGAGCTGGATGGACAAGATCCTGCCGTCGATCTCGACCGGTGGCAGCGCACCCAAGTCGACGGTTCCCGAAGGCGTGTGGAAGCAGTGCCCTCGCTGCGACGCGATGCTGTATCGCAAGAGCCTGCTGGAAAACCACGATGTCTGCCCGAAGTGCGACCATCACTTGCGCATTTCGGCGCGGCGCCGCATCGAGCTGCTGCTCGACAAGGAAGGTCAGCAGGAGCTGTTCGGTGACTTGCAGCCCGTCGATGCGCTGCGCTTCAAGGATCTGAAGCGCTATCGTGATCGGCTGGCAGCAGCGCAGAAGAAAACCGGCGAGGACGACGCCCTGGTCGTCGTCAAGGGCACGCTGCACGGGCAGCCGCTGCTCGTCGCGGCCTTCGAGTTTGATTTCATCGGCGGCTCGATGGGGGCGGTGGTCGGCGAGAAGTTCGCCCAGGCGGTCAATGCCTGCATCAGGGAAGGCCTGCCGCTGACGTGCTTTTCCACCAGTGGCGGAGCGCGCATGCAGGAGGCGCTGATCTCGCTCATGCAAATGGCCAAGACCGCTGCCGCGCTCGAAAGGCTTCGCCAATGCCGCCTGCCGTACATTTCGGTGCTCGTCGACCCGGTCTACGGAGGGGTTTCGGCGAGCCTGGCGATGATGGGGGATGTCAACATTGCCGAACCGAACGCACTGGTCGGCTTCACCGGCCCCGACGTGATTCGCCAGACCGTTCGCGTCAAGCTTCCCGAAGGTTTCCAGCGCAGCGAGTTCCTGCTCGAACACGGCGCCATCGACATGATCGTGCATCGCGGCGAGCTGCGCCAGCGCATCGCCTCGCTGCTCGACAAGCTTGGTCAGGGAAGTGCCCCGAACTAGCGCCGCGAGCATCGATCCCCCGGCCAATCTGGCCGGCTGGCTCAGGCACATCGAGACGCTGCACCCGCGCACCATGGAATTCGGTCTCGACCGCGCGAGGCAGGTCGCAGCGAGGCTCGGAATCGGTCGCCTGGCGCCTTGGGTGTTCATCGTCGCCGGAACCAATGGCAAGGGCTCGACGGTCGCCTCCCTCGATGCGCTCATGCTCGCCTCGGGTCTGACCACTGGCGCTTTCCTGTCGCCGCATCTGTCGCGCTTCAACGAGCGCTTCTGCCTGGCCGGCGAGGATTGCCACGATGCGCTGCTCTGCCAGGCCCTGGCCGACGTCGAATATGCCCGGGGAGAGATTTCGCTGAGCTATTTCGAGTTCTCGACCCTGGCGGCCTTGCGCATTTTCAGCGAGGCGAAGCTCGATGCCGTCGTCCTCGAAGTCGGTCTCGGAGGTCGGCTCGATGCCGTCAACATCGTCGATGCCGACGTCGCGCTGATCAGCAATATCGCCTTCGACCACCAGGCCTGGCTCGGCTCGACGCGGGAGGCGATCGGCGCCGAGAAAGCGGGAATTCTTCGCCCTGGTGCTCCTCTGGTGTACGGTGAGGCGGACCTTCCCGAAAGCATCGCCTCCCGCGCTGCGGAACTCGGTGCACCGATCCTCCGCCGCGACCGCGACTTCGGCCTCGTCAAGGAAGCCGCAGGCTGGTCGTGGTGGGGCAGGGGGCACCAGGGGAAGGTCGAGCTCGACGGACTGCACCTGCCAAAACTGCCCTTGCCCGCCATGGCCGCCGCCTTGCAGGCATTGCATCTGTCGCCCTTGCCGATCAGCTTGCCGGCAATCCGCGCCGCGCAGCATTATCCTGGCCTGCCGGGGCGGCTCGAATGGCGCCGTGCGCGTAACCGCGACGGCAGCGAAGGCAAGCCGGTGCTGCTCGATGTCGCGCACAATCCTGCGGCGGCGGCACGTCTCGCCGGCGAGATCGGGCGATGGCGCCGCGAATCGGGCGCCCAGGGTTTCCAGGGCAAGGTTGCTGTGGTGCTCGCGATGCTCAACGACAAGGACGCCGCAGGCATGATGGACGCCTTGGCCGGCTCGGTCGAGGTTTGGCACGTCGCCGGGCTCGACGAGGCCCGGGCCATGCCCGGGGCCGAACTCGCGAGGCGCTTGCGCCGGGCCGACGCCACGGCGAAAATTCGCGTTGCGACGACGGTCTGGAAAGCGTACCGCAAGGCCATCGCTTGCCGGGCCGGGCTGGTGGTTGTCACCGGCTCGTTCCATACCGTCGCCGGGCTGCGGTCCTGGACCGCGCCGGCAACCGCGCCGCCAAAGGTGTCGCAAACTGCGCCGCCAAAGGAGAGATCGTCTTGAAACTGCAAGGCAGGCAAGTCTTCGTCGCTGCAGTGATCGTGCTCGGGCTGGCGTGGATTTTTCTGCCGATGCTGTTCGGCGACCGCGCAGCGCCGCCGGCGCCATTGCCGAGCCGCATCCCGCCGCCACCGGTGCTTCCAGTGCTTGCCGAGCAGAACCCGTCGCGCCCGGTCATTCTCGCTGATGCTGTCGTCGACGAAAATGTCGACAGCACCCTCGAAATTCCCGCCCCAGCGCGCCGGATCGAAGCTCCCAGAGACGGGCAGGGCGAGGCTGGATGGCGTACACTTCCCGTGCTCGACGAGAGCGGATTGCCGCAAGGCTGGAGCTTGCGGCTCGGCGAGTACAGCGACCGGCAGGAAGCGCAACGGCTGCTCGAGCAGCTCCTCGGCGAGGGCTATCGCGCCTACATCCGCCAGCGGTCGACCGAGGCTGGCGAGCTTGATGCGCTGTTCATCGGCCCCTGGCTCGCCCGGGATCTCGCCGAGGACGAGCAGCAGCGGCTCGCCGAGCAGTTCGGCATTTCCGCAGCCATCGTTCGCTACCAGATGCAGGGGTTTGCAGCATGTTGAACCCGGTCGATCTCGTCATCATCGTCATCGTCGGCTTTTCCGGGCTGGCCGGGCTGTGGCGCGGGCTCGTCCGCGAAGCGCTGTCGCTGGCGACCTGGATTGCGGCATTGCTCGCGCTCTGGTGGTATGGCGAGACCTTCGCCGCGCTGCTCGCCGAGTTCATCGAGCAGCCGCCATTGCGCTACCTGATCGCCTTCCTGCTGCTGTTTCTCGCCGTGATGATCGTCGGCAGGCTGCTCGCCAGGCTGCTCGCGGGAATCCTCGCGCTGGCCGGGCTCAACCTGATCGACCGGGTTCTTGGCTGCGCCTTTGGCGTGCTGCGCGGGCTGCTGATCGTCTGCGCCCTGCTGTTCGGCGCCGATCTGCTGCTGAGCGAGTGGACGGTCTGGCGCGACTTGCAGGAATCGTCGCTGCTCGTGCCATACTGCCTGGCGCTGCTCGAGGCGATCGTCGAACTCGTTTCGCGCTCGCCTGACGGCGTTGTCATATAATGGCGCCCGGTGCCGGACTGGAGGCTTGATGATGTGTGGGCTCGTTGGCATGATGATGGCGGGCAGGGACGTCGGCCTGTGCCTGTACGACACCTTGACGATCTTGCAGCACCGCGGCCAGGATGCCGCCGGGATCATGACCTGCGACCAGGGCAAGCTCAACCTGCGCAAGGACAATGGCCTGGTCAAGGACGTGTTCCGCACGCGGCACATGCGCCGCCTCACCGGGCAGATGGGAATCGGCCACGTGCGCTATCCCACCGCCGGCAGCTCGAGCCCGGCCCTCGCCCAGCCGCTCTATGTCAACTCTCCCTATGGCCTGGCGCTCGCCCATAACGGCAATCTGACCAATACCAGGGAGCTGAGCCGCAACCTGTTTCGCGACGATCTGCGCCACATCAATACCGATTCGGATTCCGAAGTGCTGCTCAACGTGTTCGCCCACGAATTGCAGCGCCGCGGCAAGATGACTCCCGGCCCCGAGGACGTGTTCACGGCGATTCGCGGCGTCCACATGCGTTGCCGGGGCGCCTATGCGGCCGTCGTCATGATCGCGGGATACGGCATCGTCGGCTTTCGCGACCCTCACGGCATCAGGCCGCTGATCTTCGGCAGCCGCGTTCGCCAAGGCCGCCGGGAATACATGATCGCCTCGGAATCGGTGGCGCTGGCGGCCCAGGGTTTCGAGATCGAGCGCGACCTCGCTCCCGGCGAGGCGGTCTATGTCGACTCTGCCGGCAATGTCCACGCCCGGGTCTGCGTCGAGACGCCGGGAATCCACGCGCCGTGCATTTTCGAGCACGTCTATCTGGCGCGGCCCGATTCGCTGATGGACGGCATTTCGGTATACAAGTCGCGGCTGCGCATGGGCGAGAAACTCGCCGAAAAGCTGCAGCGCCTGCGGGGCAGACGCAAGATCGATGTCGTCATCCCGATCCCCGAAACGAGCCGGCCTTCGGCCCTCGAGCTCGCCAATCGCCTCGGAGTCAAGTTTCGCGAAGGCTTCGTCAAGAACCGCTACATCGGCCGGACCTTCATCATGCCCGGCCAGGGCGAGCGGAAAAAGTCGGTGCGGCAGAAGCTCAACGTCATCGATCTCGAGTTCCGCGGCAAGAACGTGCTGCTCGTCGACGACTCGATCGTTCGCGGCACGACTTCGCGGCAGATCATTCAGATGGCGAGGGACGCCGGGGCGCGCAAGGTTCATTTTGCCTCGGCGGCGCCGCCGATCCGCCATCCCAACGTCTACGGAATCGACATGCCGGCCGCTTCGGAGCTGATCGCTGCGGGGCGCAAGATCGAGCAGGTCCGCGAGGCGATCGGCGCCGATTCGCTGGTCTACCAGGATCTGGACGATCTGATCGAGGCCTGCCGCGAAGGCAACAAGAGCATCGAGCGCTTCGAATGCTCGGTTTTCGACGGCAACTACATCACCTCGGACGTCGACGAAATCTATCTGCGTCGCCTGGAAAACACTCGCAACGACGCCGCGAGGCAGTCCCGGGGCAAGGTTGCGCGCCTGCACGAACAAAACCTTGTTGCCGATTTTTATAACAGTGATTAGTAGCGATCAGCGTCGATATGGGCCGATCTGCATCGATTTGCGCCGATCATCAAGGATTTAGCGGGGAGTGGCAACTACGGGCAGCGATCCGCTCGTCCCCGCTAGTTGCGGTACAGCGGCGCCAGCGCATAACGCTGCGCCTTGCGCTGCTCGCGCAGGCGCAGCCGCCGCTCTCGCCGTGATCGGGCGACCAGCCTCGCCAGCCCCTGGGTGTCGAGCTCGCAGGCTGCAGCACCCTTGAACAGCACTGCTTGCAGCGCGTGGGCGAAAGCGTGCAGCTCGGGCTGTTCCTGCTGGCTGAGCAGATCCTCCATGTTGACGATGCGCCGCGAGGCGATGTGCTGGTCGGCCCAGCAGACCAGGGCGCTGCGGATTTTCGCCGGCGCCCCGTCGGCGAGGGCGCCGGCGAGGGCGCGATACGCAATCGCTTCGTGGTTGGCAGGGGCGTAGCGCTGGCGAAGTCGGCGCAGCGCATCAGCCATGGGGTGCCGCTGCAAGCGTGGCCATGCGCGGTACAGCGCTGCGACAAGAGCGAGGGCGAGGGCTAGGGCGAGCAGCGAGTTGCGCCAGCCAGCGCCGAGGCCGAAGCTTTCGCCGCCGAGGATTTCACTGATGCTGTCCGCATCGAGCGGTTGCCGGGTGGCGTCCGGCTCGGCGGTGGCCGCCCCGGCCAGTTCCTGTCCGGCGACCGATGCTTCGGCGGGGAGCTCTCCCGCTAGCGTCGCCACGGGCAGCACGGTGGCGGGAATTCTCGCGAACTGCTGCTGGTCGGTATCGACGTTCCACCAGGGAACGACGAGTTCGGGAATTTCCAGCAGGCCGGCTTCGGTGGCGACGATCACGCTGCGCTCGACGCGGCTGCCGAGGATGTTGCCCGCAGTGAACACGCGGTCGATCGTCGCGGGTTCGGGGTAGACGTTGGCGCCTTCGAGCTCGAGCCCGGGCAACGGTGGCAGCGCGGCGCCATCGAGGCCCGTGGCGCGGAAGGTGATTGTTCGCGCCAGTGTGTCGCCAACGCGCAGCGCATCGACGGGGCCTTCCCAGCGCTGTTCGAGGCTCAGGTCGCGAAGCGGCAGCCAGAACTCGCTGTCGCGGACGCTCTCCGGGCGCTCGACGACTTCGATCGTCATTCCCTCGACGAACGCGGTGACGCTTCGGCTGCTCAGGTTGCGGAAAGCGAAACCGCCTTGCCCCTCGGCGACTTCGCCGCGAAACAGGATATCGGGGATTTGCACGCTGCCGCTGCGCTGGGGGAAGATCGCGTAGCGCTTCTCGTAGACGCCATGACGGACGCCATCGATCAGTTTCTCGTACTGGGTCGGCGAGCCGATGATCTGGGTGACGGTTTCAGGGGGGTGGATCTCGGTGAACTGCGGATTGCGGATGCCATTGATCGTGAAGTACAGGCGCAGCGTCACGAGCAATTGCTCCTGCACGTAGATCGAGCGCTCGTTCGCTTCGAGTTCGAGGAATAGCTCGCCCTGGAGCTCGTTCGAGCGGCTTCCCTCGTTGCGCACCTCGATGTCGATGGCATCGGTCAGGATGCCGTTGACCGCGATGGCGGGAATCGTCAGCGCGCCTTCGCTGAGCGGGAACAGCGTGACGATGTAGTCGGTCCACGACTCGACGTTGCCATTGACACTGCGCACCTGGCTCGAAGTGCGCGTGCCGAGCACGTCGAAGCTCTCTTGCAGTGGCGTCAGGTCGAGCTGCAGGCCCTGGCCCTGGCCGTGGACGCGGATCGTGTAGGTCAGGGTTTCGCCCCGCGCGAGTTCATTGCGGTCGACGCTCGTCTCGATGTTCTGCTGCGCCTGGGATGGCGGCGCGGCAAGCGCGAACAAGGCCCCAGCGAGGGCGAGCAGCGCAGCAGTGGCCGGCCTCACCATATCCGGTCTCCGTCCTCGACGCTACTGGCGGCACCTTGCAACTGCCGCTGGCGGAACTGGTAGCGGAACTTGCGTTGCAGCAATTCGCCGGGATCGTCCTCGATGCGGCGCAGCCATTGCTCGAGGGACTGCTGTTCCTCGAATTGCTCGTTGCTGTCCTGGCTTGGGCTGTCCTGCTCGCTGTCGGACTCGGAATCCTGCTGCTCCTCGGCAGCCTCGCCCTGCTGCTCGTCCTGCTGTTGCTGTTCGTCCTCGTCTGCTGCCTCGTCCTGCTGCTGCTCGTCGTCCTGCTCGGAGTTCTGCCCCGCATCCTCTTCGGATTGCCCGTCCTGTTCGT